>CALGZY010000001.1 GCA_937934355.1 uncultured Collinsella sp.
AGGCCGTGGCCGCGCATATTGGCTACCCGCTGCTGGTGCGTCCGAGCTACGTGCTGGGCGGCCGCGGCATGATGATCGCCTACGATGCCGAGCATCTGCGCGATTACATGGCCGAGGCTGCGCGCATTAGCCCCGACTACCCGGTGTATCTGGACCGCTTCCTGGAGGGCGCGATCGAGTCCGATGTCGACGCCCTGTGCGATGGCGAAGAGGTTTACATCGGCGGCATTCTGGAGCATATCGAGGAGGCCGGTATTCACTCCGGCGACTCTGCGACCTGCATTCCGCCGTTCAGCTTTAGCGAGAGCCTGCAGGCAAAGCTTCGCGAGACCACGCGCCGCATCGCGATGGCGCTGGGCGTACGCGGCCTGGTTAACGTGCAGTACGCCATTAAGGGCGAGACCGTCTACGTGATTGAGGCCAACCCGCGTGCCAGCCGTACCGTGCCGTTCATCTCCAAGGCCACCGGCGTGCCGCTGGCCAAGTGCGCGGCGCGTATCATGGCAGGCGATTCCATCGCCAGCCTGGGCCTGCCGAGCGACGAGCGTCAGCTCGATTGGTTCTGCATGAAGGAAGCCGTTATGCCCTGGGGCCGTTTCCCGGGAGCCGACGTTATTCTGGGGCCCGAGATGAAGTCGACGGGCGAGGTCATGGGTATCGCCAAGAGCTATCCCGAGGCATACGCCAAGACGCAGTTGGCGATTGACTACAAGCTGCCCGACCCGAGCGCCGGCAAGGTGTTCATCAGCGTGTGCGACCGTGACAAGCGCCACATCCTTTCGGTCGCGCGTATCCTGCGCTACCTGGGCTTTGATATCTGCTCCACCGAGGGCACGGCGCGCGTGCTGCGCGGCGGCAACGTGACCTGCGAAGTCGTGGAGAAGATTAGCGGCCCGCACGACGGCGAGCGTCCCAACATCGGTGACCTGATCGCCGATGGCAAGATTGCGGTAATCATCAACACGCCGTATGGTCCGGGCTCGCGTGGCGATGGCTACCTGCTACGTACCGAGGCCGTACGCCGCGGTGTGACCTGCGTGACGGCGATGTCTGCGGCCAACACCTACGTGAGTGCCATCGAGGCGGTGCGCGAGGACCAGCAGGGTCACGGCAGCGCTAACGACATGGGCATGGACGTCATCGCCCTGCAGGACCTGCCGCAGTACACGGTGTAGTTGACCTGGCCGGCCGGGGCGGGAGGGGCCGAGATTTCCCCCTTTCGCTCCGGCTGCAAGCAGAGTCGCTCAGGAGGAAACTCGGCCCCTCTCGCCCCGACGCACTGTGTCTAGACGGACTGCACCTCCTGTTTTTAGAGATAAATACCATTTAGCGGTGATATTCAACCGTTCAAGATATTATGTAATGGCATATTACGTCATATGACGTAATATGCCATTAGCAGTCAAGGATGATTGTCTGTGTTCAAGTCGAGAAAGGGGCAAAATGATTAAACTGTGTCGCGTCGATAGCCGGTTAGTGCATGGGCAGACCGTGTTCTCTTGGTATCCAACGCTTGAAGCAAACGCTATTCTTGTGGTTTCAGATGAGTACGCCGCAAGCAAAGAGCGAATTCAAGCGCTGCGAATTGCAAAACCCGCTGATGCCAAATTGGTTGTCAAAAGTGTAGAAGATTCCATCGTGGCCCTTAACGGAAGCGCGGTGGATAAATACGAGCTAATTGTTGTTGCGGGAAATGTACATGACGCCTGTGAAGTTGCGCGTGCGTGTCCAAAAATAACGTCTGTGAATTTAGGCGGCGCTCGACCGTTGGGGGATAGCGTAAAGGAGCTTGGCCCTGCTGTGCGCCTTTCCCAATCCGATATTAATGAAATTAAGAAAGCCATGGCTGATGGAATCGAGTTCGAGGTAAGGCAGGTTGCTAGCGAGAAAAAACGCATCGTAACAAGTTTTGATTTGTAGGAAGAGGGAGAAATATGCTGCTTCAGGCTTTTCTGGTTGGTCTTGCCGCTGCGATAGGTCAATCGGATTATTTACTCGGTACTGCGATGGTCGAGCGGCCGATTGTCCTCGGAGCGATCGTCGGTATTTTTTTGGGTGATATTCCGACTGGCGTTATTGTTGGTTTCCAGCTCGAACTCGCGTTCATGGGGGTCTGGCAGGTTGGTGCTGCCGTGCCGCCCAACGTAATTGTTGGTTCAGTTTTGGGAACAGCCTTTGCGATTACTATGGGTGCGGGTCCCGAGACCGCTCTGACTATTGCTATGCCCACTGCGGTGCTTGCCGGCATGTTTGACAGCCTTATGTATAGCGTTGTTACGCCTCCTATGGCTGTCTGGGCTGATCGTGGTGCCGAAAAAGACGACCCCAAAACGATTGCAGCCGCTATGTGGACCAATGGAATTCTCTACATCATTGCGCTTGGCTTGATTTGCGGCGTGGCTTTTTACGTTGGAAATGATGCTGTTCAGGCACTGATTGACGCCATTCCTGATTGGCTTACGAATGGGCTTACGATCGCAACGGGTATTCTGCCCGCGCTTGGATTTGCGCAGCTTATGTCAATCCTGTCCACCAAGGAGTTGAGCTTCCTATTCTTTGGAGGCTTCTTGCTGAGTGCCTATCTAAACATTCCGACGATCGGTATCGTGGCGTTTTCGCTGATCCTGATTGGGATTCTCAATATGGCTCACATTTTTATGCCTGCCAGTGCGGCGGTCGCTAAGGAGGTTGACGATGACAACGAATTCTAATGATGTTCTTGAGCTCTCGCCGGAGTCAAATAAATCGACCGATAAGAGAATAACCAAGAAAGACTTAAAGGCGTTATTTTGGCGTAGCTTTCCACTCAACATCATGTGGAGCTTTGACCGACAAATGAACGTTGGTTTCTGCTACGACATGATTCCGGTAATCAAGCGGTTATACGATAAGCCTGAAGACCGGATCGAGGCATATAAGCGTCATCTTGAGTTCTACAATATTCAAGTTACGTTTAATCCTCTGGTCGCCGGCATTGTGGCCTCCATGGAGGAGGAAAACGCCAACAATCAGGACTTTGACACCGCCTCAATTAACGCCATGAAAGCATCGCTTATGGCTCCGCTTTCCGGTATTGGAGATTCACTGATTGCCAGTACGCTTCGCATGATTGCGACGGGCGTTGTGACAGGACTTTGCCTTTCGGGCAGTCTGCTCGGCCCAATCCTGTTCCTGCTTCTTTATAATGTCCCAACGATCCTGATCCGCTGGTTTGGGCTTCAGTATGGTTATTCGCTTGGCAGTGGCATGATTTCGAAGCTGAACGATTCTGATGTAATGCACAAAGTTACGTCCGGCCTGGCGATTGTGGGACTAATGGTAGTTGGTGGAATGGTGGCGACCACCGTTGCAGTTACCACTCCGCTCGCTCTTAACTTCGGCGACACCGCGTTTAAGTTGCAGGAAACGCTCGATGGGATATTCCCGGCTCTTTTGCCGCTCTGCGCGTTCGGGATCATGTGTCTTTGCAATAAGAAACAGGTCAAAATTATTTGGCAGATTGTGGGCATTCTCGCTGCGGGTATTGTGCTCGGCGTCCTGGGGATTTTGGGCTAGAGAAGGCGTCCATCTTTTGAGATGCTGAACTCGAAGGACGATGCGTCTGCTCGCCAAACGGTTTTCGAATAGTGGAGCGGCATTTCATTGCAGGCATATGTGACGTGCTCGACAACGCTCACGGGGGCTCCAACGATATAACCGAGAAGGTTTGCTTCTTGGAGCCCCGCTATTCCTGCGGTGATTTTGAGTTTCTCAATACCGGTTGCGATGCTGTAATGGTTGGCGATCAGGTCGAAAAGACTGGCATTGTCTGTGAGAAGCTCCAGTAGTCCGGGTAGAGTGCCCTGCGTTGCATAAATGGTGTCGATGGCGCAGGGGGCATTTTCGATATAAACCAAGCGCGCAACTCGTTGCACTACGGTTCCGTTGTCAATTTTGAGCTCCCGTGCAATGTGGGCATCAGCCTTGATCAAGCCTGTTTCCAAGATGGACTTGGTTGTTTTATCGCCGTATTGGGGGTCGGAGCTCAAATTGAAAATGGTGCTTGTTCCTCGTTTCAGGGTGAGCTTCGATGGGTTTACGAATGTCCCCTTGCCTCGCAGGCGGTAGAGCAAGTTTTGGTCAATGAGATTCTGTACGGCGCGTCTTACGGTGATCCTGCTTACTTTGTATTGCTTGCAAAGCTCGGTTTCGGTGGGAATCTGACTGCCGCCGGGGAGTTCGCCAGAAACTATTTTCTTGAGGATATCGTTTTCAACGGTCTGATAGAGAAGCTCTGGCTGAGTGAGCTCGTCTTTTGCTGCAGGCATGGTGGACCCCTTGGTCTTCAGTTTCTTTAGTACATAGATATACGACAACTGAGGACATCATAAGCCGTTATCTCAAAAGTTATGGAAATATCGATTTGGCGTTATCGCCGAGAGGGGATTTAAGATGGGCAGACAATACGACGAGGCGTTGATTGGCGCCATCTCCGGTCGCTCGTTTATAACCGAGAAGAGGGGACTCGAGGTTCAAATTCGTCCGGTTCCTGATGATGAAAGAGAGCATGTGCTTGACCCACGAATTCTCGAGGTATCCCGCAAGAAGATGCGGAATGTTAGCATGTCTCCGAGCTGGACGAGCCTTATTGGAATGCGTCATCGCCCGGATAAGCCGACATACCGCCTACTCGATGTTGAGGTTCAGCGCGATGAGGTCCTCATGGAGGCAGCCGATCGCTATATAGATTTATTCGTCTGGACGCCACCAAATCATAAGGAGGCAAGTCCAGCGCTAGTTTACCTGCATGGCGGCGCGTTTATGGCGGGGAATGTTCTGCAATTTGAACATCAGCTCGAGTTCATCGCCGAAAAGTCTGGTGCAGTGGTGGTTTATCCGGAATACCGCTTGGCGCCGGAGACGGCATTTCCCGGGCAGATCGAGGATTGCGTTCTTGCTCTTGATTATGTGCGCGAGCATGCCGGGGATCTCGGAATCGATCCTCATAAAATAATGGTCGCCGGTGACTCTGCGGGAGGAAGCCTTACTAATGCGTGTGTTCAGCTCAGGGGTGCTGGAGCTGTAGCCCATGCCTTCGAAATCTATCCTGAAGTCGACCTTGCGGGCGAACAGGGCGAGGGATATGAGGATTTTCCTGCGATAGCCGATCAAGAGGACGTTGCGCGTTTTCGCATCGACCATCTTCGCGATTCGGACGGCCCGATGGTCGAACTTTGTGCACACGGAAAAATGTCTCCTCATGACCCGTTGATTTCTGCGCTAATGCTTGAGGACTGCACTGATTTCCCCCCGGTGACTATCGTGACATCCGAATACGATCCGCTTCGTATCCCCGATGAAAAATGGGCTACAAAATTACGGTCTTCAGGAATCGATGTCGAGGTCATCGAATATGCCGGATGTGACCATGGTTTCTTCGATCATTTTGGCGTGTACCCGCAATCGGAAGACGTGTGTTTGTTGATGGCTGAGAAGCTTAAAGAAATGGCTGTACAATAACGTCTCTCGGCGATAAGGGACTGAAGTCGCCTGTGTTTCTGCATTCGTGGTTCTCAGTCTGATTAAAAATGAGGCTTGCTCCTTGCCCGAGTGGGTGGGGAGCAGTTTGTTTTTGGCTCTGTTAGACCAGGATTGACATTCCGCCCCGTCATCTTCTTGCGATTGCAC
>CALGZY010000002.1 GCA_937934355.1 uncultured Collinsella sp.
CCGGCCTGTTCATTTGCCAGGTGCTCCATGTCAAAAATGGACAGCAGCTCCATGGCGCGCTCGTGGGCGGCCTTCTCGTGCTTCCAATACGTCGGCAGGCGCAGCACGCCCTCAAAACCGGAGTAGCGCTCCTGGTTGTGCAGGCCGACCTTAACGTTGTCCTCCACCGTCATGGTGTTGAACAGGCGGATGTTCTGGAACGTACGGGCAATACCCATGCGGTTGACCTGGTAGACCGACTTGCCCGAAGTGTCCTCACCGTCGAGCAGGATGGTGCCGTGCGTAGGCTGGTACACCTTGGTGAGCAGGTTGAAGACCGTGGTCTTGCCGGCACCGTTGGGGCCGATGAGACCGGCGATCTCGGTCTTGCCGATGGTCAGGCTAAAGTCATCGACTGCCTTAAGGCCGCCGAATTCAATGCCCAGGTGGATGCACTCGAGCGCCGGGCGCTGGCCCAAGTCGCGGTCGGGAACGATGGCGCCAGAAGGATACGGGACCATTTTGCCCTTGTTGAACTCAAACTTACTGGGCATCGGCTGCCACCTCCTTCTTGGAAGCAAAGCGGTCCTTAATGCGTGCGAAGAACGCCTTGAGCTGCGGGTTGTTAGTAAAGACCATGACCAGAATCAACACGATGGCGTAGATGAGCATGCGGTAGTCCGAGAACTGACGGAGCAGCTCGGGGAGAACCGTGAGCAGCGCCGCGGCGATAACGGAGCCGCGCATGTTGCCCAGGCCGCCCAGGACCACGAACACCAGAATGAGGATGGACGTATTGAAATCGAACTTAGTGGCGGAAAGCTGCGAGAAGTTACCGCCGAACAGGGCTCCGGCAGCACCGGCAAGGGCAGCGGAAACCACGAAGGCGATCATGCGGTACTGGGTGACGGAGATGCCCACGGACTCGGCAGCGATCTTGTTGTCGCGCACGGCAATAATGGCACGACCGGTACGGCTGCGAACCAGGTTGAGCACAATCACGAGCGCGACCATAACCAGAATTGCGCCGGCAAGGAAGGTCGAATAGGTCGACACGCCCGATGCGCCCTGCGCGCCCTTGATGATGGCGGTGCCGTCCTCGAGCAGGTGCAGGTCGTCGATCGTGGAGTTACCCGTGATGTTAAAGATCACATGCAGGCCGCGGGAATCGACGCCCACAATGAGGCAGGTGACGACCTCTTTGATGATCTCGCCAAAAGCCAGGGTCACGATGGCCAGATAGTCGCCGCTCAGGCGCAGAACCGGGATACCGATCAAGAAGCCCAAGATGGCAGCGGCGATAGCGCCGACCACAATGCTGATGATCAGACGCATCGGATCGGACGGAACGGTGCTCTCCAGCGCGACGGCAGTGACGATGCCCGTATAGGCGCCGACGCTCATAAAGCCCGCGTGGCCCAGCGACAAGTCGCCCGCGATGCCGACGACGAGGTTAAGGGAGATGGCCATGACGATATAGGCCGTGATGGGAACCAGCTGACCGGCGATCATGCGCGGGATCATGTGGTTAGACTGCATAAAGAACACGATGGCGAACGCCACAAGGCACATGGCGTACGTAACAAAGTCGTGACGCGTCTGCTTGTCTTTAAGAAACTTCATAACGCTCACCTACACCTTCTCGGGGACGTACTTGCCCAAGAGGCCGGCAGGCTTGACGAGCAGGACGATGATCAAAACACCAAAGACGATGGAGTTGGCAAGGCTCGTGGAAATGTAAGCCTGCGCCATCGCCTCGATGATGCCGATGAGAATGCCGCCGACAAAGGCACCGGGAATGGAGCCGATGCCGCCGAAAACGGCAGCGTCGAAGGCCTTGATGCCAGGCATGGCGCCCGTCGTGGGCTGCAGCACCGGCGAGTAGGAGCACAGGAGCACGCCGGCGATGGCGGCAAGCGCCGAGCCGATAGCGAACGTCATCGAGATGGTGCGGTTGACGTTGATGCCCATGAGCTGAGCGGCGGCCTTGTCCTCGGACACGGCGCGCATGGCCTTGCCCATCTTGGTCTTACCTGTAAAGAACATCAGGCCGGCCATGATAACCAGGCAGGCGACGATGGTGACGAGCGAGACGGCGCTTACGTTGAACTTGGCCAAGAACTCCGGCACCGGAAAGGTGACGAGCGAAGTGAAGTTCTTGGGCGTGGCGCCCCACAGAAGCTGCGCGGCGTTCTGCAGGAAGTAAGACACGCCGATGGCCGTGATCAGAACGGCCAGCGGGCCCGCCTGGCGTAGCGGCTTATAGGCCAAACCCTCAATGAGAACACCGAGGACCGTGCAGACCACACAAGAGAGAACTACAGATGCCCAGCCCGGGAGGCCGAGATACGACGTGGCGCAAAACGAGACATAGGCACCGACCATGATGACATCGCCGTGAGCGAAGTTGAGCATCTTGGCGATACCGTAGACCATGGTGTAGCCCAACGCGATGATGGCGTAGACGCTGCCCATGGACAGGCCGTTGACCAGGTATTGGATAAAGACCGTCATGTTCCACATCCCCCTTTCGAATAGGTTTCCAGTTAATGTATGAAACAGGGACGTTACACTGTCCCTAGATACCAAGCAAGCAGGGAAGGCCAAAACCTCCCCTGCTTGGGATCAAAACCGCTCTATGTAAGGCGGCCAATTAGGCCTGTACGTACTTGCCGTCGGTGATGACGTACGCCGTGGGCTCCTTCTGGACCTGGCCCTTATCGTTCCAGGTGAGCTTGCCGGTCAGACCGTCAACGGTAATCTTGAGCATAGCCTTGGACAGCTTCTCGGCGACCTCGGTCGGATCGGCGTCGACACCAAGACCGGCCTCCTTGACGGCCTCGGCCACCGCGTGCACGCCGTCGTAGGCGTCGGCGGCAAACTGGTCGGGGGTATCGCCGTACTTATCCTTGTAAGCGTTAACGAAGTCGGCGTTCTTCTCGTCGTCGGCGGAGAACGGGGTCATGAGCAGCAGACCCTCGGCAAGAGAGGTATCGAAGCCCTCAACGCCCAGGATGCCGTCCATGCCGTCGCAGCCCATCATCTTGACGTCGTAGCCCATGTCCTTGGCGTTCTTGAGCAGGACGGACGCCGGCGTGTAGTAGATTGGCGCAAAGATCATGGTGGCGCCGGCCTGCTTGGCCTTGGTCAGCTGGTTGGTAAAGCTCGTGGCGGAGTCGTCCTTAAAGGTCTCCTCGTCAACAATCTCGAGCTTGGACTCAGCGGCCTGGGCCTTAAAGGAATCTGCGATGCCCGAAGAATAGGCGTCGCCGGAGTTATAGAACAGCACGAACTTCTCGTCCGCATACTTCTGCGCCAGGAACTTGGCAGCGTTGACACCCTGGTTGGGGTCGGTGAAGCAAACCTGGAAGACGCAATCCTTGCCGTCGGTGACGTCCTCGGAGGACGCGGACGGGGTGATCATGAACGTCTTGGGGTCGTTACCGCACTCGGCGGCAACGGCAACCGACGCACCCGTGGTGGTCGGGCCGACGAGGGCCTGCATGCCCCAGTCGAGCAGGGTGTTGAAGGCGTTGACGGCCTTCTCGCCGTCGGCCTGGTCATCCTCGGCCTTGCTGGCAAGCGGCAGCTCCTTGGTCGAGAAATCCTTGCAGCCAAGCTCGACACCCTGGGTAACGGACTTGCCGTAGGACGCGTTGGCGCCGGTCAGCGGGCCGATGGTACCGATCTTAAACGAAGCGTCGCTCGAAGCGGAACCGCTGTCGCCGCCGTTGGAGGAGCAGCCAGCTAGAATGGACATCGCCCCCAGACCTGCTGCGCTCGCGATAACGCTCCTGCGATTCATAACAGGGTTCAATGACTTACCGGTGAGGCTCGACATGCGGCTCTCCTCTCAAATCTCGTCGGGTTTCGGTTACCCGACAGGCCATCCTTCGCCGTGTTCGGCGTTCGCAAAATACTAGACGCTTTAGTTGAGAAAAGTGCCGATTATCTCAACTTTTCTTTGGATTTGTTCATTTATCCACAATTCTGCGTATTTCTAATACTTTATGCAGTTTAGCCACTTTATTATGTGAAAGTAATGTTTCTGTTCTGTTACAGACATCCCCGCCCTGCATAAAACAGCCTCACCGGTCGCGCTTTATGCGCACCTAGGCGGCGATGTACTTGCCGTCCTGAATCACATAGGCTGTAGGTCGTATGTAGTGAGCATGTTTCCAATGTTTCCGCAGCGTTTCGGGGGTGCCGTTTTGTGCGACTCCTGTTGCCTGGCGAGCACGCGCCCTCGGTTCACGCTAGAATGCACTCAACCTTTAAGCGGTTAATCCATCCATAAGATGCACGAAGGAGCTATCTATGAGCGAACCCCTGCGCACCGTGAACGTCGGCCTGATCGGTCTGGGAACCGTCGGCGGCGGCGTGGCCCGTCTGATCAAGAGCCACCACGATGAGTACCTGGCAGCCTACGGCATCGACCTTAAGCTGACCCGCGCCTGCGCGCTTGCTTGGGAGCAGGCCGAAGCCGCCGGTATTGAGCGCGAGGCCTTTACGAGCGACTGGCACGACGTCGTCACCGACCCCGCCGTCGACATCGTCGTCGAGCTCATCGGCGGCGAGCACCCCGCGACCGAAATCTTCACCACCGCCTTCGAGAACGGCAAGCACGTTGTCTCTGCCAACAAGGCCCTGCTGGGCCGTCATGTCGAGACGCTCGCCGAGAAGGCGCGCGCGTGCGGCGTGCAGATTAAGTGCGAGGCCAGCTGCGGCGGTGGCATCCCCATTGTCAGCACGCTCGAGCACGACCTGGTGGGCAACAAGATCCTGACCATCGC
>CALGZY010000003.1 GCA_937934355.1 uncultured Collinsella sp.
CGTTTAAACATTGCCTGTATGGTACCGCTCCCAAGGCAAAAACCTACCAAAAAGGGACAGGTTTGTTTTGGCAGGTTTTATCTGGGAAAACGCAGAGTACAAGATTCGGTTCGCCGGCCGCTATATCGGTTCGGTCCCGTCCTCGGACCGATCATTCCTCAACACGACACTACTCAGATGTTTATCATTTAAAACGCTCTGATTTTACAAGCGGGGCGTCTTTTGATTTTATCTTTCTCGAACTTTTCAATAACTCAATAGAGATACTTAGGCGTTGACTATACTTTCTTTTATTCTCAATCAAGTTGGAAAGGAGGTTCCATGATTCCCAAATACGAGGCGATAGCTGCAGACATTCGTCGAAGTATCGAGGATGGCGCTCTTAAACCGGGCGACAAGCTTCCCACCGTCGTTGAGTTCTGCGAGCTCTATAGCGTTTCCAAAATCACCGTCAAACGAGCTATCGAGCAAATCACCGAGGAAGGTCTTATTACCAGCCGTCGTGGATCGGGTACCTACGTTAAGGACACGGCGGGACTTCCCGGCCAGGCGTTTTTCCAGGGCAAAAACGACCGTGCCCAGGGTTTTTCGTATGAGCACCGCGGGGAGAAGGTGACCTCGGTGGTCTACGATTTCTCGATTGTTAATCCACCAGCGGACATCGCAGCCCAGCTGGGAATTGCCGAGGATGACTTTGCCTATCACATCGTGCGCGTGCGTCAGGCCGATGAGAAGCCCATCGTTATCGAGTACACCTACATGCCGCTCGAGCTGATTCCGGGCCTTAAAAAGAAGGACCTGTACGGATCGGTCTACCGCTTTGTCCGCGAGCAATGCGGGCTGAAAATTTCGAGCTTCCACCGTACCATTCGCGCCGTGGCAGCAACCGAGGAAGAAGCCGAGCGCCTGGACACCAAGCCTGGCTCTCCCCTGCTCGAGCTCACCCAGATTGGCTTTTTGGACAGCGGCGCCGCCTTTGAGTATTCGATCTCGCGCAACGTTGGCGATCGCTTTGAGTTGCACAACGTAACGTTGGCATAGGTTTTTGTAGTCACGCGGGCGCTCGTTTTGAGCCGTCTTACGCGGCACCCGCACAACCTTATGGGAGTATGCACATGTCCGATTTGATTAAACTCACGCCGATCTTCCACGAGAAGATCTGGGGCGGCCGCCAGTTGGAGACCGTGTTTGGCTACGACATTCCCGAGGGTCCCATCGGTGAGTGCTGGGCCATCTCGGCCCATCCCAACGGCGACTGCCAGATTGCGGAGGGACCGTACGCCGGCCACACGCTGTCGTGGCTGTGGGCCGAGCACCGCGAGCTCTTTGGCAACTGCGAGGGCAAGGAGTTCCCGCTGCTCATCAAGATTCTGGACGCCAAGGACGACCTTTCGATCCAGATTCATCCCAACGACGAGTACGCCGCCGAGCACGAGAACGGCAGTCTGGGTAAAACCGAGTGCTGGTATGTACTGGACTGCGAGCCCGGTGCCACGATCATCGTCGGCCAGCGCGCGCACGACCGCGCCGAGGCCGCGCAGATGATCGAGGGGGGCCGTTGGGACGAGATGCTCAACGTGCTGCCGATTCACAAGGGAGATTTTTTCCAGATCGACTCCGGCACCGTTCACGCCATCAAGACCGGCACGCTGATTCTGGAGACGCAGCAGTCGAGCGACGTGACATATCGCCTGTACGACTACGACCGTCCCGGCACCGACGGAAAGCTGCGCCCGCTGCACATTGAGCAGAGCCTCGACTGCATCGACTTTGATGCTCAGGCTCCGACCGACGGCACGGTGACCGCGCCCGAGGTGGACGGCGTGACCGAGCTCGAGTCCAACCCCTGCTACACCGTCGATCGCGTGCGCGTCAACGGCAGCAAGACCCTCGACCAGCGCTGGCCCTTCATGTGCCTGTCGGTCATCGACGGCGAAGGCACCGTCTGCGGCGACCCCGTCCACAAGGGAAGCCACCTGCTGGCTCCGAGCACCGTCGGCTCCATCGACCTCGAAGGCAAGATGGAACTGATCGTCTCGCACCTGTAAGCTACCGGTCCCCGAGCGCTCGCCGGGACGGGGCGCGGGGTTTGGTCGCCTGCTCGGACAGTCCTGCTCGCACGGAGAGCACATTAAGTGCTCTCCGGCTCG
>CALGZY010000004.1 GCA_937934355.1 uncultured Collinsella sp.
CGGCAAAATGCTCCATGCACCCTGCGCCGCCGGAGGCGATGACAGGGATGCCCACCCGTTCGGACACCGCGGCGGTCAGCTCCAAATCGTAGCCCGCCTTGGTCCCGTCGCAGTCCTGCTGACCAGCATGGACTGCGACGGGACCAAATCGTAGCCCGCCTTGGTCCCGTCGCAGTCCATGCTGGTCAGCAGGATCTCACCTGCGCCGAGCTTTTCCGCCCGGACCGCCCACTCGAGAGCGTCCAGGCCGGTGTTCAGGCGGCCTCCGTGCTTGTACACATCCCAGCCGCCGCCTTCCCTGCGCCGGGCGTCGATGGCGACAACAACGCACTGGCTGCCGAAGCGTTCGGCCGCTTCAGAGATGAGCCCCGGCCGTTCGATCGCGGCGGAGTTGATGCTGATCTTATCGGCCCCCTGGCGGAGGATGTCGTGGAAATCCTCTACCGTCCGGATACCGCCGCCCACCGTAAAGGGGATGGACAGCTGCTCGGCCACCCGGGCGGCCAAATCCACCACGGTCGCGCGGCCCTCATGGGTGGCCGTGATGTCGAGAAACACCACCTCGTCGGCACCCTCCCGGGAATAGGCGGCGGCCACTTCAACCGGGTCACCCGCATCCCGCAGATCCACGAAATTGACGCCCTTGACCACACGGCCGTCCTTGACGTCCAGGCAGGGAATCACGCGTTTGGTAAGCATAGGCTACTCTTCCCCTCGGACGGCGGCCAGCGCCTGGACCAGCGTAAAGTTGCCCTCGTAGAGCGCGCGACCGGTAATGGCACCTTCAATCGCGCCCTCACCCACTGCGGCCAGTGCGCGGATGTCGTCGAGCGCCGAGATGCCGCCCGAAGCCACGACGGGAAAACCCGCGACCTCGGCCACATGGCGATACGCCGCCACATCGATGCCCGTCTGCATGCCATCGCGCGCGATGTCGGTATACACCAGATGCTTAAAGCCCAGCTCGGAAAGCTGCGCCACGGCATCGTCGAGCGCCACGCCCGCGCCGTCGCGCCAGCCGTTCACCTTAACCCGGCCGTCGCGCGCGGCAATGTCGGCGACCAACAGCTCGCCAAAGCCCTGGGCCGCCACCTCAGCAAAACCCGGCTCGGTCACGAGCACGGTGCCCAGCGCAATGCGGCGAGCACCATAGCCTGCCAGCTCATCGATGCGTGCGAGTGAGCGAACGCCGCCGCCCACGTCCACGGACAGACCGTCGACGCCGCAGATGGCCTTAATCGCCGCCGAGTTGGCAGCGCATGTGTCCTCGTCCTCGCCAAAGGCAGCGGACAGGTCGACGACATGCACCCAGCTTGCGCCCTGCTCGGCAAACGAGCGGGCGACGGCCACGGGGTCATCGGAATATACCTTGCAGCGGTTGCGGTCGCCGCGCTCCAGGCGCACAACCTTGCCGCCGATCAGATCGATTGCGGGAAACAGGATCATCGGCCAACCTCCTCGACGATGTTGACGAAGTTCTTAAGGATGCGCTGACCCAGCGCGGAGGATTTCTCGGGATGGAACTGGCAGCCCCACACGTTGCCGTGGCGCACGATGCACGGGAAACTCCGTGTATAGTGCGTGCCCGCCAACACATCGGCGGCATCGACGTCGCCGGCCACCGCGTAGCTGTGGGTGAAGTACATATTGGCGCCCTCGGCAAAACCGGCGAGCAGCGGATCGGCCGCGCCGGCAGGCGTCATGTGCACCTGATCCCAGCCCACGTGCGGCACCTTCAGGCGGCTCGACTCCAGGTGCGTGCACGAGCCACGCATGATGCCCAGGCCATCGACCCAGGGGGCGCCGGCCTGCTCGGGGGCGTCGCCGTCCGTGGCAGCACCCTCGTCCGCCGGCACACCCTCGTTGCCGCGCTCAAAAAATAGCTGAAGGCCCAGGCAGATGCCGAGCAGCGGGGTTCCGGCGGCAACGGCATCGAGCACGGCCACCTCCTCGCCGCTCTGGCGCATAAAGGCGATTGCGTCATAGAACGCGCCCACGCCCGGGATGACCAGGCCGTCGGCGTTGCGGATCTGCTCCGGATCGTCCGATGTGCAGGCAGCGGCACCGGCGCGCGCAAGCCCGCGCACGACGCTCGACAAGTTGCCCTTGTGGTAGTCGACCACCACGATCTTCGGTTCGCCCACGCGACCCCTCCCTTTTCCCATTCAAAACCTGCCAAAAAGGGACAGGTTTATTTTGGTCGGTTAAACGTTCACCCACCACATGAGACAGCATTTCCGCAGATAAAACCTGCCAAAATAAACCTGTCCCTTTTTGGCAGGTTACAGCGAGCCCTTGGTGCTGGGGATGCCCTGCACGCGGGGATCGAGCTCGCAGGCGTGGCGCATCGTGCGGCCCACGGCCTTAAAGGCGGCCTCGATAATGTGATGCGAGTTGCCGCCCGCCAGCTCGCGCACGTGCAGCGTAAGTTTGGCATCGCGCGCAAAGGCATAGAAGAACTCAACAGCCAGCTCGGTATCGAAGCTGCCCACGCGCTCGGTCGGCACGGGCAGCTCGCAGTAGGCCTGGCCGCGACCCGAAATGTCCACGGCGGCCATCACGAGCGTCTCGTCCATGGCGATCGCCGCATCGGCAAAGCGCGTAATACCCGCTTTGTCGCCCAGCGCCCGGCAAAACGCCTCGCCCAGCACAATGCCCGTGTCCTCGACGGTATGGTGCGCATCGACTTCCACATCGCCTACCGCATGCACCGTCAAATCGAACAGGCCATGGCGGCCAAAGGCGTTGAGCATGTGGTCGAAAAACGGCACGCCGGTCGAGATATCGCACGTACCGGTTCCATCCAGGTCGAGTTTGACGACAATGTCGGTCTCCCCCGTCTTGCGGGTCACCTCGGCATAACGGCCCATCTAGATCTCCTCCTTCACCAGCACGGCAAACGCAGCCAGTACCTCATCGTTTTCCTGCGGCGTGCCCACGGTAATGCGCAGACAGTCCGCAAGCCCCGGCGCATAGCTAAAGTCGCGCACCAAAATCGAATACTCGTCGCGTAGGCGCTCGCGCACGCGCGTGGCATGCGGCGTACGCACGAGCACAAAGTTCGCCGCGCTCGGCCATGCCTCCACGGGCAGGCCCTCGGTAGCCATCGCGCGCAGGGCGCACAGCTCGCGCTCGCGCTCGGATGCGACCTGTGCCACCACGGGCGTGTACGCATCGCGGGCACGCACGCAGGCAAGCGCCGCCGCCTGGCTCAGCACGTTGACCGAATAGATCTGGCGAATCGCCGCGAACACGTCGATGACCTCGGACGCCGCGATCACGTAGCCCAGACGCGTGCCGGAAGCGCCAAACGCCTTGGACAGCGTATGTAAAATCACCAGGTTGGGATGCTCGGCGATAAGGCCCTGCGCCGTGGTGGCCGCGCCAAACGAATCGTCGGCAAACTCAACGTAGGCCTCGTCGACCATCACCATGCCGGGGCACGCATCGCACAGCGCCGCGATAAAGTCGAGCGGCGCCACGTCGCCCGTGGGGTTATTGGGCGAGGTCACGATTGCCAGGTTGCACTCGGGCACTGCCGCAAGCACGGCTGTCTGGTCGAGCTCAAAGGTCGCGGGGTCGCGCCACACGTCACGCACCTCGGTCTGGCAGAGCGACGCAAAGAACGCGTACTCGCTAAAGCACGGCGGGCAGTTGAGCAGGGTCCGTCCCGCGCCGCCAAACGCCAACAGGTAGTTATAGAGCAGCTCGTCGCCGCCGTTTCCCACGCAGACATTCTCGCGCGCCACGCCATGCCAGGCAGCAAGCTCGTCGCGCAGGTCGTTCGACATGGGATCGGGATAGCGATTGAGCGGTGTGGCAGCCAGGGCAGCGTCGACCGCCTCGCGCACGCCGGTCGGCACGGGATAGGTGTTCTCGTTGGCCGAAAGGTTGATGCGCGTAGGCGTAAAGTTGGGATCGTAGGGCTCAATACCGGCCAGGTAAGGCTGGACGAGCTCCTTCATGTGGGGCGTCAGCTCGGCCATATTAGGCCTCCTTACCAGTCGCGCCAACGCCATCCGCGCCCGCAGCCGCCAGGTCAACGCCCTCGGCAACCGTCGCCACGGCGTCGCCCGGCCAGGCGACCTTGGTCAGGTCGGCCGCGGCCAGAGACTCGGCGCTCACGGCATCCTCGCCCTGCTCCAACACGCGGCGGCGCAGTGCGGCCGAAAGCGCGTGTGCCCACAGACCCTCGGCCTCGGCCAGGCGCTGCGTAGCGGGAGCATCGGAAAGCAGGCCCTCGGGCGTATAGCAAATGACACTCGAGCGCTTGACGAACTCCTCCACCGAAAGCGGGTTGGAGAACATAGCCGTACCGCCGGTCGGCAGCGTGTGATTGGGGCCGGCAACGTAATCGCCGAGCGGCTCGGAGCTCCAAGCGCCCACAAAGATGGCGCCGGCGTTGCGAATGCCGCCGAGCAGGCCCATCGCGTCCTTGCAGTGCAGCTCAAGGTGCTCGGGCGCCACGGTGTTCACCGCTTCGACGGCGGCAGCCATGTCGGCGGCCACCACGATGGTGCCCTCATTGTCGAGTGAGGCGCGCGTGATCTCGGTGCGTGGCGACTGCGCGACCAGAATATCGATACCCGCCTCGACCTCGCGCGCAAACTGCTCGTCGCAGGTCACCAGATAGCAGGCGGCCAGCGGATCGTGCTCGGCCTGGGCCATCAGGTCTGCCGCGACCACCATGGGCTTGGCCGTGGCATCGGCCAGCACGCAGACCTCGGACGGGCCAGCGACCATGTCGATTCCCACGTCGCCCGAGACAATCTGCTTGGCAGCGGCAACAAAAGCGTTGCCCGGACCGGTGATTTTATCGACACGCGGAATGCTCTCGGTACCGTACGCCAGCGCGGCCACGGCCTGGGCGCCGCCCACCATATAGATTTCGTCCACGCCGCCGAGTTTTGCCGCGGCGAGCGTGTAGGGGCTGATCAGGCCGTCTTTTTGCGGCGGGGTCACCATGACCACGCGCTTGACGCCGGCGACCTTGGCGGGAATGGCATTCATGAGCACCGTGGAGGGATACTGCGCGCGACCGCCCGGCACGTAGATGCCGGCCGCCGCGAGCGGGGTCACCTTAACGCCGAGCATCGTGCCGTCCGGGCGCGTGGTAAACCAGCTCTGCTCGACCTCGCGCTGGTGGAATTCGCGAATCTGACGCGCGGCCTTTTCGAGCGCCGCGACAAAAGCGGGATCGAGGCCTTCGAACGCGGCATCAATCTGCTCTTGCGGCAGACGGAAGCCCTGCAGCTCAACGCCGTCAAAACGCTGACAGTATTCGCGCACCGCGGCATCGCCGTTGGCACGCACGTTTGCTACGATATCGCGGGCGGCGTCGACGATGTTTTGCGGCAGCACGCCCTTACGGTTGAGCTGGTTGGTAACGAGGCGCTCACCGGGAGCAAGCTTGATGGTCTTCATATCGGTATCCCCTATCGGTCGAGGTCTTGTTCAAAAAAACGAGAGACCGGGCGGCGGCGTCAGTCGGCCCGCAGCCCAGACGTTGAGGCGCCCGTGCGCGCTCGCGCTATTGTGCCGAGCCCGCGACGGGCTCAAAATGCTTGTCCTTCACGGCGACCGCCAGGCGATCGGCCAGGTTGCGAACGCGCGGATCCAGGCGCGCGGCACCCGGGTTGACGAAGAAGCGGGCCGTGCAGTCCATAATGCGGCCGGTGATGACCAGGTCGTTGTCGCGCAGCGTGGCACCCGTGGCGGTAATGTCCACGATGCGGTCGGTCATGCCAACGATGGGGCCCAACTCAATATTGCCGTGCAGCGAAACGATGTCGGCATTCACGCCGCGCTCGGCATACCAGGCACTCGCGATGCGCGGGTACTTGGTGGCCACGCGAAGAGAACCGCGGCGGGCATAGTTGCGCTCGGCCCGGCCAGCGCGCCATGCGGGCTCCGCCTCGATAAACGTGCACAGGCCGTAGCCCAGATCGACCAGCTGCAGCAGGTTAAGGTCGGCCTCGATGAGCGAATCCCAGCCGCAGATGCCGCAATCGGCACCACCGCAGCCCACAAAGGCGGGCGCATCGCTGGGGCGCACAATGACAAACTCGATATCGCCGACCGTGCCCTCACCAGCGTGTGTGTCGCGGCCGCGCACGATGAGGTGACGACCGGGATCGCGCAGCTCCGAGACATCCAAGCCCGCGGCCTCGAGCACGTCGAGCGTGTCGGCCTTGAGCGAGCCCTTGGGCACGGCAATGCGCAGCGGACCCTCGGTGCCGCGGCCCACGGCATGGTCACCATCGGAAGCAGCGTCCTCGGCCGAGGTGCGCGCGGCCTCCAGACGCTCGAGCGAAAAGGCGAAGCCCGCCGCCGGCACCTCGATGCCGTCGCCAAATGCGCCGGTAAAGATGGAGTCGTAGCGTCCGCCCGAACCGACTGGATCGGGCAGGCCGCCGGCATAGGCCTTAAAGACCAGGCCCGTGTAGTAATCAAACGAGTTCATGATGGAGAAGTCGAAGGACAGCACCTGGGCGTCCTCGGGAGCCAGGCCCTCGACCAGGGCGCGCAGCTCGCGCGTGAGCGGCGCGACAATGCCCGCCGCCGTCAGCAGCGCGTCGACGCGGTCGAGTACCTCGGCGCCGCCGTGCAAGCGCGGCAGCTCGCTAATGGCAGCCTTGACGGCCTCGGGCTCGGCGCTTGCCGCCACACGGGCATCGAGGCCCACAAAGTCGTTGGCGTGCACGCAACGCAATGCCTCGGCAGCCAGTTCGCGATCCCCACAGGCCGCGAGCAGCTCCTTAAACGGACGCACGCTACCTGCGATAATGCGCGCATCGGGCAGTGCCAGCTTGCGCACGGCCTCGGCCACCAGCGAGACGATCTCGACATCGCCCGTGGTATCGCCCGCACCGATAAGCTCAAAGCCCAGCTGCGTAAACTGACGCGAGCCACCGGCATTGCGCTGACACTCGCGGACCACCGGCGCCTCATAGCGCAGGCGCAGCGGCAGATCGGCCGCGCGCATGCGAGTCGAAACCAGGCGAACGATCGGCAGCGTGTTGTCGGGACGGACCACCAGCAGGCGACCGTTGTCATCAAAAAGCTTGAACGGCGTGTCCGCGATGCGGCCGCCTTCCTCGAGCGAACCCTTGTCCTCGAGCAGCGGCGTCTCGACCGGCAGGTAATGATGCTCCCTAAAGCAGCCCTTCACCGTCAGCGCAATCTCCTCGCGCGCCTGAGCCTCCTCGGGCAATATGTCCCGGAATCCCCACGGTGTGGCCGTCATCTGGTGAGCCTCCTCATGCTGTGTTTCATATAGAACAGAAGACCGGCATAGCTCCGCCGGTCTTCTGGGTACTTTAGCATACTAGAGTGTTTGCAGGGAAAATCCATCGCAGCCGCTCACGCCGTATTCATTTGGAAACATAGGGCAGATCGCCGCAACCCAAACCCGCCTAGGCGCCAATCGCGCGTCGGTACTCTGCCATTACCTGCGCATCGGCAGCTGCGGGGTCGGCAAAATAGCGCCAGTCATAGGTCTCGGCCGAAACAACTCCGCGATAGCCGCGCGTCACCAGCCTATCCAGGTCGGCGCGCATATCGCGGTCGCCGTCACCCCAAGCAAGATGCGTCGTGCCATCTGCCGCAACATCGACAAAATGCACGTGAGCGACATCATCGCCAAGCAGGTCGAAATAATCGTCGATGGTATCCCCTGCCACCGCCATAGCGCCCAAATCCAGACACGCCTTAAGTGCCGGATGATCAACTGCCTCGATCATGCGCTTCGTATCGGCCGCCGAGTTCACGATCATCGACTCAACCGGCTGTAGGGCCTCGAGTACCAGTCGCACGCCGCGCTCTCCCGCATGCTCGGCAATCGCACGCAGCATCGAGGCGCTGCGGCCCCACGCGTCCTCGATCGGCTCGTTCAAAAATGCCCAGCCGCTCGAGACCATGACCTGCTCGGCTCCAAGTTCCGCCGCGATATCCACAACGTTCTTAAAGTACGCGAGCGTGCGGGCACGTGCCTCATTCCCGCGCGCCGCGATATTCCACGGCTTGGGGTTGTTCTGTTCGGGACAAAGCCCCACAATCCGAACCCCATACCGCTGCGACAGCTCCCGCACCTGCTCGAGCGAATCGTATCCATGGCAATCGACATACAGATGCATCGCCCCGGTCCAAAGCTCGCAACACGTGTAGCCCGAGGCCGCTGCCGAAGAAAAGAATTCCTCAAGGTCAAAATAACGATGGCTGATATTCATGACGGCAAGCTGCGGATACTCCATCTTGTCCACCTTTCGGCAAAAGGGCGCCGCAGCACAGTGTGCGCGACGCCCCCTCTTACATTGTTCTCATTATGACGGATACTCTACTGGACACCAAGCACTCCAAAGAACGCGCCAGCGATACTCACGAGCAGGATCACGAGCATGATAAGCAGCGGATTCATCTTCTTCTTGAGCATGAGATAGACGATTCCAAACAGCCCCATCGTGACAAAGCCCGGGAAGATTCCGTTGAGCAGCTCGGCCAGCGTCTGAGCACCATCGCCCGCACCGACCATGAGCGGAATGTCCACGGTGACCATCTCCATGGTCATAGCGTCGATCACCATGGCGCCCATGATAGAGGCCATCTTGACGATCGTGTCCATAATGCCCGATTCCTGGACCTTGCTGATCATGTCCGAGCCAAAGCGATATCCCACAAACGTCAGCAGGTAACGGATGATGTAGTGGGGGACGTTGAACACGAGCAGGAACAAAATCGGGCCAAGAATAGAGCCCTGCAGCGCCAGCGACGTGCCGACACCCGTTGCCAAAATTCGCAGCGTGCCCCAGTAGAAGGCATCGCCCACGCCGGACAGCGGTCCCATCAAAGCAAGCTTGACATTAGAGATCGCGCTCGTGTCAAAGTTATCTTCGGTGGCGTTGACTTCTTCCATTGCGGCAGCAATAGACATGGGGAGCGTCGAGATGTACGGCGTGACGTTATAGAGCTCCATATGGCGCTTGAGTGCGGCCTTAAAGTCTGCATCCTGCGGATACAGCTTGCGAAGGATCGGCATAAGGGCCCACATAAAGCCGATATGGCCCATACGCTCGTAGTTCCAGGAGTGCTCATAGGGAATCGAGCGCCAGAACAGCTTCTTAAGATCTGCGCGGGTAATCAACCCGTCGTAGGAAGACTCAAACTTAAAACTCATCGAACCCACTCCCAATCGCAGGATCCTCGGTTGCCACTGCGGGCTGCTCCGCCTTTTTCTTCTCGCCCAAAACCGTCATCGCGACGACGATGATCGCGGCAAAGATCGCCACGCCCGTCGTGCTAATGCCAAAGTAGGCGACGAGGAAGAAACCAGCGAAGAAGAACGGCGCCACCGTTTTGTTCATAATCATCTGCGCCAGCATCGCAAAGCCGAGTGCGGGCAAGAAGGCGGCGGCAACATCCATGCCGGTCTGAACGAAATCGGGAATAATGTTGAGCAGGCTGGCAACGGCATCGGCGCCAAAGAAGAATGCCAGGGGAATAATCAGCAGGCCGCACCAGCTCTGCGCGTAACCGGCGATGAGCATGTTGCGCGTGATGGCCTTGGTGTCTCCGTCCTCGACGTTTTTGTCGATACGGTGCACCAGCAGCAGCATCACCGGCTGGCCCAGGGCGGTATCGAGCGCCAGGACGATCGTTGCGATAGGAATGCCCAGGGTCAGGGCCGCCGAAGCGTCCGCGCCGGCCTGCATGGCAAGAGATACGCCCAGGATAGTGCCGGAAATCGTATCGGGCGGGTTATAGGCGCCGACCGAGATGGCGCCGACCATGGCAAGCTCCATCGTGGCGCCCATGATCGTGCCGGTCACCATGTCGCCCATGACAAGGCCAACCAGAGGTCCGAGCACGATCGGGCGCTGGAGGTAGCTCGTGCCCGTCAGCCACTCGGAATAACCCAAAAGGGCAATCAGGAAAATCAGGATTGTCTTGATAACCATGATGGCCCCTAACCGATGACCTTCGCGGCGTCAGTCTTCGCATCTGCCGGAATCATCTGAATGAACAGCTCATAGCCCTCGCCGAGCAGAGCTCTTTGACGTATGCCTCGTTTTCGGGCGTGAGAAATACGCTGGTCGAGACCTGGCGGGCGTCCTCGCTAAAGGCAACATTGCCGAGGTTGATCTTCTTGATCCCCATCGCCTTGGCGACGGCACCGGCCTGCTGGATCGTCTCGCAAACCACGAAGAGCTTGTACTTGTCGGTCACACCGCTCTGGAGCGCCTTGACGGCGTCCTCGGTGTTTTTGACAACGACCTTGCAGCCCTCCGGCTTTGCAAGGGACAGGGCCTGCAGACGAAGCTTGTCATTGAGGACCGTGTCGCTCACCAGCAGGATGCAGTCGGCACCCAGAGCCGAGGTCCAGCTAACGGCAACCTGGCCGTGAAGCAGTCGATAATCTACACGAATCATCTGAATCATGATGTGCTCCCTAGTGGTTAAAACTCATCGAGTTCGGCCTGCCCCAGCAGGTCGTTGACGTACTTGACCTTGGTGTCGTCCGCCTCGACGATCTGGCGAATGGCCTCATCGATCGGGGTGGATTCGGGCACGAACAGCAGCTGAATAAGGAGCGGCAGGTTCATATTGGTCACGAGGTGCGTGTTGGGACGCGTCTGGACGATCTTGGTGAACTCGTTGTTGACACTGCCGCCAAAGAGGTCGGTGCAAACAACGACCTCATCGTCCGCGGCAAAGCCGTCCAGAATCGCTGCGGCCTCCTTGGTCAGGTCCTCGTTTCCGTCGACATACATAGAGAGCGCATGGACGTTTTCGCGCTCGCCGGAAAGCAGCCCAATGCTCTCGACGATTCCAGACGCAAAATGGGCATGGGATGCAACGATAAACTGCCTCATTCGATTCCCCTTTCTTGCGAATTTCGGCATAAAAATGCCCGGACGCATGCGCCCGGGCAGGGTGCTTCTTGATCAGTAGCTTATTTGTCACCGATTAGTAGTCGAACTGGTGATAGTAGCGACGATACTTGAGGTTGTGCTTGGTGACCGTCTCGTAGTAGCGAGCCAGGCGGTCGGTCACAAGCACCGTCAGAATCCACGGGGAGACGATGACGCGGAACTCGTCGTCAAGGCCGGGGATGGCGAACTCGGCGGTGTCGATGATGTTGATGTCGGTGTCGCCGGTCACGCCGCGGGTCAGGAAGGCGCGGACGCGCTCGTCGAGCTTGCGGTTCTCGTCCTCGCCCATGAACAGGAACACGGGGACGCCGGGCTCCACGAGCTCGAGGGTGCCGTGGAAGAAGTCGGCCGAGGTGATGTAGCGGGTGCGCTTCCACTGCATCTCCTCCAGGATGCACATCGAGAACAGGATCGTCTCGCCCCACAGGGCGCCGGAGCCGATGAACATGGTGTAGGGGGCCAGGGCGTACTTCTTGGCGAGCTCCTCGGCGCGCGGCTCGAAGCGCTTGCGGATGTCGAGCATGTCCTT
>CALGZY010000005.1 GCA_937934355.1 uncultured Collinsella sp.
ATTTGTAGCCTCTCGTGTGGCGCCTTGCTCGACACGAAGAGTGCTTCCGAGCTGTCCATTCGGGTTGACAGGTAATTCTCGATATGGACTTTAGTCTTTGCGTCAAAATAGACGATGCGGTCCTTATTTCCCTTGCCGTGTACGATGCACTCACGATTGATGGTGTCGACAGAGCTCCTGTCCAACGAGACAAGTTCGCCCACACGCATGCCCGTGGAGCGCAACAGGTCGATCAGGGCAAGGTTTCGGGGCGACCCGCAGTTATCACAAAGAATCTCAACGACTTCATCGCTATACGTTTCCTTAATGGGTTGTGGGGCCTTGACCCTTTTAATGCGTCTAACCGGACTCTTGATGATATGGTCTTCATCTTCGAGCCATGAGTAGAAGCTTGAGATGATTCTTCGGACATTGTCGACGGTGACGCGACTGACGCCGGCTTTTTGCTGATAGTCGGAAAGATAGGACCTAATCTCTTCGGTTCCCAGGTCGCAGGCTGGCGTGTCGAACGATTCAAGCAGTTTATTAATGGTTGCTTCGTAGTAGGCGACAGTCCTATCCGAGCAACCTTCGAGGCGTTTCGCGGACAGAAAAAGATCGAGGAATGATTTGTTGTCACTGTCGCCGCTGTTCTCAGCTAACTGGTTTTCATCGAAAAGGCAGTGCGATAAAACCTTTTTGAGCTGGCGGTTCTGCTGCGTGGTCAGGTAGGGGAGCATGAGGCGGGTAATTTCTCTAGCCGTTTTCGTGAGATCCATGGTGGCGTCCTTCCTTGCGCGGTGGGTGGCGCTATTTCCCTTTGTTTACCCGTGCGTTATGGAAGGGATGCCGGGTGGCACTTCCGCTAGGCAGCGTCAAGGGGACCCGTGAAACCCTGCGCAGGCCTCTGCATCACTCCGGTGCGGCTTTGCCTGCAAAGCGAGATGTTCAGAAGCGTTTTCTTAGCGGGGGATGTCTTTCGGATTCTTTTGATGGGGATGTGGAAACACTGATGAAGTTTACGAATAGCGAGGTTGAGGGGTTCGCCTGTGCCCATCGCCTCTCGTGTGCGGATGGATGGTGCCGGTGGTTGTTTGAGACTGCAGTCGCGCCGACGGGATTGGTTGGGGTCGGTACAAGGCGAGCACGCCCCATGCCGTTATGGTAGATGCATCTTTGTCGATAGAGCGCTCGATTAATCTACGCGGGAGCGCTGAGAAGATCTTCCAGCATCGGGTCTACCCCGGCGGCGACCATGCCCTCGATCAGGTGCTGGGCGTGGAACCGACCAACTGTCCATGCGATTTATGAAAGCGTCTGACAAGCGCGCTCCTTGATATCAAATGCAGCTTTGCTTAGAACGATTGCCTCTGCGATGTCGGCAAATACGTCGTGATCTCCCCATGTCTTACAGGCTTGTATCATGCCCTGGTCGATAGCATCCATAACAAAGGTGCCGGATCCGTCCGCAACGCACACGCCGTCGGCGAAGAGTTGCCAGCTGGACGGCTCACGCGAGTCGTTTCTGGGCAGC
>CALGZY010000006.1 GCA_937934355.1 uncultured Collinsella sp.
TCGCGCTCGTACTCCAGGCGCAGCGTATCGGTGTCGTACTCGGGATGGCCAAAGACAAAGAAGCGACGGCTGTCGGTCGACTTGACGATGTACAGGCCCACCTCGTCGGACACGGCCACGACCTCAAGCTGCGGCTCGGCCTCCACGTCCTCGCGGCGCACATCGGTGTTGCGAGAATGCACGGCATAGAAACGGTCGTCGAAGCCGCGGACCAGCGGGCTTTGCGGCTTCACCAGATAATGCTCGAACACGCCGCTCGCCTTTGCCGGCAGGTCATACTTCTGGATACCGTAATGATGGTACAGACCGGCCTGTGCGCCCCAACAAATGTGCAGCGTAGAGTGTACGTGCGTGGTAGACCAGTCCATGATCTGGCAGAGCTCGGGCCAGTAGTCGACCTCCTCGAACGGCATCTGTTCCACCGGGGCGCCCGTGATAATCAGGCCGTCGTAGTGGATGTCGCGGATGTCGTCGAACGTGCGGTAGAACGTCTCCAGGTGGCCGGCGCTCACGTGCGTGGCCTCGTGTGTTTTGGTGCGCAGCAGGTCCACCTCCACCTGCAGCGGCGTGTTGGAGAGCTTGCGCATGATCTGCGTCTCGGTAGCGATTTTGGTGGGCATGAGGTTGAGGATGAGCACGCGCAGCGGACGGATGTCCTGGTGCAGCGCGCGGTACTCGGTCATGACAAAGATGTTCTCGCTCTCGAGCTGCGCGGCGGCAGGGAGGGCGTCGGGAATGCGAATGGGCATGGATGCTCCTTACGAGTCAGTTGCAGCTATGGTACAACGACCGGCCCCATCCGCGCGAGCACATCGCCCAGCGATGCCGTCAGCGGCCCAAATCACTCCAAAAGTAGAGATTAAGGCATGCCCAAAAATCTATTGCGCTTTAGCCTAGCAAAGTGGCAGCAGGACGCTACAATGGTTCGACGCGAAAAACTCGGCCGAAAGGATACGTATATGTACCAGACGCGTAAGATCGGTGTGGTCGGCCAGGGCCACGTAGGAGCACATGTCGCCAACAGCCTGCTCATGCAGGGCATTGCCGATGAGCTGTACCTGTGCGATATCAACGAGGCCAAAGTGACGTCCGAGGTCCAGGACCTGCGCGACTCCCTTTCGTTTGTCCCGTACAACACCAAGATCGTCAACTGCTACGACCACTACGAGGAGCTTGCCTGCTGCGACGTCATCGTCAATGCCGCCGGCAAGGTCGCACTGGCCGCCGGCAACCGCGACGGCGAGCTGTTCTTTACCACCGACGCCGCCCGCACCTTTGCCAAGCGCATCGTCGACGCCGGCTTTGACGGCATCTTCGTGAGCATCTCCAACCCCTGCGACGTCGTGTGCACCGAGCTGTGGCACCTGACCGGCTACGATCCCAAGAAGATCATCGGCTCGGGCTGCGGCCTGGACTCCGCCCGCCTGCGCACCGAGATCTCCAAGAAGGTCGGCGTGAGCCCCAAGTCCATCGACGCCTACATGATCGGCGAGCACGGCTTTAGCCAGCTGGCCGCCTTTAAGGCCGCAACCATCGCCGGCAAGAGCCTTAACGAACTTCAGGCCGAGAACCCCGACAAGTATGCCTTCGACCACATGGAGGTCGAGGAGCTCGCACGCAAGGGCGGCTATGTTACCTATCAGGGCAAGCAGTGCACCGAGTACGCCGTCGCCAACTCCGCCGCGCGCGTCTGCGCCGCCGTGCTGCACAACGAGCACGCCGTGCTTTCGGCCTCCACGCTCATGACCGGCCAGTATGGCGAGGAGGGTATCTTTACCTCCCTGCCGTGCGTGATCGGTGCCGAGGGCGTCGAGGAAGTCTACACGCTGGACCTGTCCGAGTACGAGCTCGAGGGCTTCCACAAGAGCTGCCAGCACATCCGCGACAACATCGCCCAGCTCGACTGGTGGGACGCCGAGGCCTACGACGCCAAGTAAGCCGCTGGCTGCCGCAACCTTATGAATCTATGCGCGATACCAAGCGGGCCGCGCCGGAAATCCCCGGCGCGGCCCGCTTTTTTGACTCACACGACACGCTTGCGAATCGAAGGTGAATGCTTTCCCCGTTACCTAGTACTGCTCGATGCCCATGTAGCGACGAATCTCAGGGCTGTGGTCGAAGACCTTGCCGCGGGCGGCGCGCAGCTCGCAACTCATGTTGTAGAAGAAAATCGGCTCCAGGAACGAACGCACGCTGGCAGGCACTTCGCCCACGCCGTACTCGAGCGCGTCGAGCACCATGACTGTATCGGTGTGCGTGTTGAGGAACGCAAGAGCGCGCTCCTCCATGGGGCGGCACTCGCCCGATCCGAGCTGCACAAAGTAGAACACGCCGGGCTCGGTGGCTTCGAACGGGCCGTGGAAGTACTCGCCGGAGTGGATGTAGCAGCAGTGCTGCCACTGCATCTCCATGAGCGAGCAGATCGCCATGGCATAGGTCTGGCTAAAGTTGGGGCCGGAGCCCAGGATATAGAAGAACTTGTGCTGCTGGCAGAGCTCAGCAAAGCGGGCGCCCAGCTCGGCGTTGACCTTCTCACGGGCGGCGGGCAGCAGCGCATCCATCTGCTTGAGGCCCTCATACATGTCGGCGAGTGCCTCGTAACCCTCCTGCTGGTCGAGCAACTCGGCGGCGATCAGAGCGCCGATGCCCTGCGGCACCTCGGCCTGTGACACGCCCTCGCCCCACGGATAGACCCAGGTGGTCCACTTGCCGTTATCGATCTTGGAGCCCTCGCAGTCGGT
>CALGZY010000007.1 GCA_937934355.1 uncultured Collinsella sp.
CTGCCGGCTACGAGATCAACGTGAGCTGCCCTAATATCGCCGCCGGCGGTGCCGCTATGGGCTCTACGCCCGAGGGCGCCTCATCCGTTATGGCTGCCTGCCGCAAGGTGACCGATAAGCCGCTGTTCGTGAAGATGGCGCCGGTCAACGTCGCCGAGATCGCCAAGGCCCTCGAGGCTGCCGGTGCCGACGGCCTTTCGGTCATCAACTCCATCCAGGGCATGGCCATCGACGTCCATACCCGCAAGTCCCGCGTGGCCAAGCCCAAGGGCGGCCTTTCGGGCCCGCTGTGCCACCACATCGCCGTGCGCATGGTCTGGGAGGTAGCCCAGGCCGTCGATATCCCCATCAACGGTGTCGGCGGCGTCATGACCGGCGAGGATGCGGCTGAGTTCATCCTGGCCGGCGCCACCTGCGTGTCGGTTGGTATGGCCAACTTCGTCGATCCGTGCGCCTCGATTAAGATTGCGCATGAGCTCGAGGCCTGGGCCGAGTCCCAGGGCGTAAAGGACATCAACGAACTGGTAGGTGCTTTCGAATGCTAGAGACCGATGCCCGCGACCGCGTAATCGTCGCCCTCGACTGCGACCGTGAGCGTGCGCTCGAGCTCGCCCACGAGCTTTCGGGCCATGCCGCTTGGCTCAAGGTTGGCATGACGCTCTATTACGCCGAGGGTCCCGAGATTGTCAAGACGTTCAAGGACCTGGGCTTTAAGGTTTTCCTTGACCTTAAGTTTCATGACATTCCGCATCAGGTTCGCGGTGCCGCCCGCTCGGCTTCGCTTGCTGGTGCCGACCTGCTTTCGGTCCACGGCTTGGGTTCGGGCGCCATGCTCGCTGCCTGCCGCGAGGGTGCCGAGGAGGCGCGCGAGGACCGCGCCAAGCTCGTCGCCATCACCGTTCTCACGAGCATGAATCAGGATGCATTGAGCGAGATCGGCGTCGAGTCGCCCGTGGCCGAGGAGGCCGCCCGTCTGGCAAAGCTCGCTCAGGCCAACGGCATCGATGGCATCGTGTGCTCGCCGATGGAGGCTCACGACATGCGTGAGCTGCTGGGTCCCGATGCCTTGATCGTGACTCCGGGTGTGCGTCCGGTGGGTGCCGCCTTAGGCGACCAGTCCCGCGTGGCGACGCCTTCCCAGGCTATCGAGCGAGGCGCAAGCCACATTGTGGTGGGCCGTCCCATCACCGGCGCCGACGATCCGGTTGCCGCCTTTGACGCCATCGTCGCCGAGCTGGTCGAAAACGTCGCGTAAAAGATTCCCCTAAGTCACCACTTTTGGGTCTCATTAGCACAAAATAGCCCCTGTGCCTGCGTAAACTTTCCCATCCTTTGTGTGGAATCGCAGGTCAGGGGCTTAACTTTGGGCGCAGTATATTGCACTTTTTGCGGGTATCGTCTAACCTATGGACCCGCAATTGGGCATTTTGTACGTTCTACGTGCTAAAATGCCAATTATTGAATCAGATATAACCCAACTATTTGGAGGTACGAATGGCACTCCCTCAGCTTACCGATGAGCAGCGTAAGCAGGCTCTTGAGAAGGCTGCTGCCGCACGTCACGCCCGCGCTGAGCTTCGCGAGCAGATCAAGAAGGGTGAGAAGTCCCTCGAGTCCGTGCTCAACTCCGATGACCCCATCGCTTCCCGCATGAAGGTTTCCACCCTCATCGAGTCTCTCCCTGGTTATGGCAAGGCCAAGGCCGCCAAGATCATGGAGGAGCTCGGCATCTCCGCTACCCGTCGCGTTCAGGGCCTTGGCGTCCGTCAGCGCGAGCAGCTCCTCGAGCAGCTGACCAAATAAGTGAGCGCTCAGGATTCCAAGCTCTTTGTGATTTCTGGACCGTCAGGCGCGGGCAAGGGCACGCTCGTCACTCGTGTGCGCGAGCGTCGCTCTAACCTGGGCCTGACGGTTTCGGCTACCACGCGAGCCCCACGCAAAGGCGAGGTCGATGGCGTCAATTACTTTTTCCTGACGCGTGAGGAGTTCGACCGCCGCGTGGCAAACGGTGAGTTTGTTGAGTGGGCCGAGGTCCACGGTAACTGCTACGGCACGTTGGTGAGCGAGGTCACATCCAAGCTCGCCTCTGGCTCGTCTCTGATCTTGGAGATCGATGTCCAGGGCGCCCTGCAGGTGAAGGAGCGTTTCCCCGAGGCCGTGCTGATCTTTATCAAGCCGCCTTCGCTTGAGGTACTCCGCGAGCGTCTAGTCGGTCGCGGTACCGAGACGCCCGAGACGATTGAGCTGCGTATGGCAAACGCCGCCGATGAGCTTGCCCTTGCCGACCGCTACGACGACGTCGTGGTTAATGACGATCTCGACCGCGCGACCGATGAGCTCGTTCGCGCGGTCGATATGCATGAAAGGATCTGAGGTCCGTGTCCGTTGTAAAGCCTTGCATTGACGATCTTCTGGAGAAGACCGATCACAACCGCTTCCTGCTCGCTTCGCTTGCTTCCAAGCGCGCCTGCGACATCAATAGCATGCTGCGTGGCCAGCACAACCGCGTGCTTGCCGTCCAGGATGTCGATGACATCACCATCGGGCTTTCCGGTGCCGATACCATCTCGATGGCTATGGACGAGATTGTCGACGGCGACATCTCTTACGACGAGGCCCGTTACGAGAAGGCGCTCGGCCACAAGGTTGCTGAAGCCTAAATGGCGGCTCGCGTCTGCCTGGTCCACTATCACGAGGTTGGACTGAAGGGTAAGAACCGCGCACATTTTGAGCATATCCTCATGGATAACATCAAGGCGGCCTTGGCCGCCTTTTCCGTGAATGCCGTGTCTCGAATTTCCGGTTATATCCTCGTGACCTTTAACGAGCATCAGGCCGACGAGGCGGCGCGTGTCATTCGCACCGTTCCCGGCGTTGCTCGCGTGTCTTTGGCGTATCACACCAATCGCGACCCTCAGGAGTACTGTGCCGCCGCCGTGAAGGCGCTGCGCGAGTTTGGTTCCTTCGATTCGTTTAAGGTGCACGCCAAGCGCTCCAATACCGACTGTGAGCTCACCTCGATTGACATCAACCGTCAGGTGGGCGAGGTGTTGTGTGAGGCCTTCCCCGATAAAAAGGTTCAAATGCACGACCCCGATGCGATGGTGCACGTACTGGTGGTCCAGGGTAGCGTTTATGTGTACGCGCGCTCCGAGCGCGGCGTGGGCGGTCTGCCGGTGGGTTCTGCCGGCAAGGTCGTGACGCTGCTGTCGTCGGGTATCGATTCTCCGGTGGCGACCTGGATGCTCGCGCGTCGCGGCGCGGTGTGCGTGCCGGTACATTTCTCAGGTCGTCCGCAGACGCCCGACACGAGCGAGTATTTGGTGCAGGACATCATCCGTGCGCTTGAGCCGGGTGTCCAGATCGGCCGCCTGTACGTGGTGCCGTTTGGCGACTGCCAGCGTGAGATTTCGGTCACCTGTCCCAGCAACCTGCGCGTGATCATGTATCGCCGCATTATGTATTCGGTTGCCGAGCGCATTGCACACATCGAGGGCGCCAAGGCCATCGTGACGGGCGAATCGCTTGGACAGGTTGCCTCCCAAACGCTCGAGAACATCATGGCCGTCAACGAGGCCGTGAAGATCCCCGTGTTCCGTCCTCTCATCGGTTCGGACAAGCAGGAGATCATTGCACGCGCTGAGGAGATCGGTACGTTCGATATCTCGACCGAGGCCGCTCCCGACTGCTGCACGCTCTTTATGCCGCGCCGTCCCGAGACGCACGCCAAGCTCGATGCCGTGCATGAGGCGTGGGAGCTGTTCGATCACGAGGAGATGATTGAGCGCTTGCTCAAACAGACCGAGTATATCGACTTCGAGAGCAACACGTATAAGGCCCCTAAGACCTTAAAGCGCAAACATTCGGAGCTCGCTCCACGTGAGATTTACCAAGATCACGAATAATGTTGTGTATAGACCGGCGGTGATTTTGCATCGTCGGTCTTATTCTTATCTGGGTATTTGATGACAAACGGTTTGTTTGTCGACGTGTGCCTGAATAAATGGACACTTTTCCGCAAGGTTTTGGTCAGCTTTTGGTTTGACCGTGAAAACTGGTGTGGGCGTGCGGAGGCTGCGGCGCTCGTTTCCTGACACGATGGTGTTGGGAGGTGTTTGCTATGGCGCAGCGCGAGCAACACGAACGGGTTAAACGGATGGACCGCTGGGCAGAAAAGCTGCTCGGCCACAAGGCGGTGGTCGTGGCGATTCTGGTTGTCATTGCCGCCGCGAGCGGCCTAGCGATGGCAGGTTTTGGTGGCCACGCCAGCAACGTTTCATTTGAGCGTAGTGATGAGGCGGGCGTCTCGGATGTGCACGGGGCCGGGGATGCGTCACCTGACGATGTCGATGAGTCGTCTGCCAAGAGCTCTTCTGCTGCCGAGGTGTACGTCGATGTTGATGGCGCCGTTGTGAGGCCAGGCGTGTACCGGCTCAAAGATGGAGCACGGGTATCCCAAGCGATCGATGCCGCCGGAGGGCTTACGGCCGAGGCGGATGTGACAGGGCTTAATCGTGCGTCCAAGATCACAGATGGTCAAAAGATCCATGTTCCGACGGTGGGGGAGCAACAAGCGGCTGCGACGGTCGGCGGGGCCGAAAGCGGTGCTGCCACGACTCCTGGTGCGGGGTCTTCGTCGGAGCTCGTGAACATTAATACGGCAAGTGCGGCGGAGCTGCAGACGCTTTCGGGCATCGGGCCTTCTATGGCCCAATCGATTATCGACGAGCGTACGCAAAACGGGGCCTTTGCCTCGGTTGATGACCTTATGCGCGTATCGGGGATCGGTGAGAAGAAACTCGCCAAAATCAAAGATTGCATCTGCGTATGAGCGCGACCGAGCGCGAGCATGTGATGCCACCGCGCCCATTGATGCCGTGGACGATAGCCCTTTGTGCCGGCTTGTGTGCGAGCTGTGGCTTGGTACTTAACGTGGCAGCCGATGTGCTGCTGGGAGAGCGGACAGCGCCCGTCACATTGCTTATGGCCATTCCCGTTGCGGCTGCGGCGTGCATCGTTTTGGCACGGTCCTGTATGCGTCTTGTGCGGTGGAAGCGATGGCTGTATGCCGCGGCTCTTGGCCTCGTTGCGGGAGCGGTCGTGTCCGCGGCTTGGGCGATAGGAGCGCTACACGCATCGAGGGCACTGGATAATCGGGCTGCGAGTAGTCTTGAGTTTGTTGTGCACGGCGACCCGTCCATCAATGACGGTGTGTACTCCTATACCTGCGATGCGTATGCGGGCGAAAAGCGCTTGGGTCAGGTACGGCTGTCGTGTGATCGTGAGCTCGGCGCCGGTTCACTTGTACGTGCTATCGGTCGCATTTCGCGCTTTGAGAATGATACGTATGGACGCTCACGCGTGCTTCGGGGCGAGCTTCGAAAGGTTAAAGTCGTCCGGTTGGTATCGATCGACGAGGGCCCTCCAGGGCCGTTGTCTTGGCTTCGAAACGAGCTCCTTGCCGTTATCGCGCCCGCGAGCGATCCGGCGTGCTCGCTCATTGCCGGCGTTGTCTGCGGACGCTCGGCCGAGCTGCGTGCCCAGCCGGCGGGCGATTGGTTTTCGGTAACGGGCACCGCACATCTTATCGCCGTTTCGGGCAGCCATCTTGCCATCGTGGGGTTTGTGGTTGAGAGCGCCCTGCAAAAGACGCGTCTCTCTCGTGGGCTGCAGCGGGGACTGTTGGTGCTGGCCCTCGCTGCCTATGCCGTCTTTACGGGCGCCTCGCCCTCGGCCGTGCGCGCGTGCTGCATGGTGGCGGCGACGCTTGTCCCCAACGGCGCCGGACGTCGTCGGCATGGCCTCTCGGCCCTATTTTTGACCATGGCTATCTTTGTGTTGCTGCGGCCGACAGTACTGTTCGAGATGGGTTTTCAGCTATCGTGCGCCAGTGTTTTTGCCATCCTTTGTTTTTGCCCCTACGCTACCTACGCCTTGGGCGAGCTGGGTGTGCCATCGGGTGTCGCCAGTATTTTGTCTGTCACGCTGTGCTCGCAGCTGGCGACACTTCCCGTAACCATTCCCGCATTTGGGACGTTTTCGCTCATTGCCCCGCTTGCAAATGCCGTGATCGGTCCGGTGATAAGCGTGTTGCTCGCTGTATCGGTTGTGCTGGTGCCCTGCTCGCTTGTTCCGCCGCTGCGTCACGGGGCGCTTGTAGTGCCCATGATTGTCGCCCGCTGCGCCCTCTTCTTTGAGCAGCTATTTGCCGCCGTTCCGGGCGCATCCGTAAGCGTGCCGCCCGATACGCCCTTGGTATATGTGGTGCCGTTCGCGCTGGTGGCCCTCTTGGTCTGGTGGCCACGCCCCCGCGCACGGAACATGGCAGTGGGGTTGCTGTGTTTGATGCTTGCAGCTGGTGTTCCGTATGTCTATTGGGATCGATGCGCGCCGCCTTCGGTGACGGTCCTCGATGTTGGCCAGGCCGATGCGATTCTGGTTCGTCAGGGTGGCGCCGTGGCGCTCGTCGACTGTGGGCTCGATGAGCGCGTGGTGTCGGCGTTGGTTCGCAATAACGTCCACCATATTGACGCCGTCTTCGTGACGCATTGGGACGAAGACCATTGGGGTGGTCTTCCCGATGTGCTCGATCAGTTTTCGGTTGGAACCGTTGTGGTCGCGGCCGATGCGCTTGACGGCGCGCCTGCCGAGGTTCTGAATCGCCCTGGCGTAACGTATCGGCAGGTGAACCGTGGAAACACGGTCGATATCGGCGCATTTCGGGCTCGTGTGATGTGGCCGTTTGACACAGTGGATGGTGAGGGTAATGAGGACTCGCTTGTTTTGCTGCTCTCCTATGCTCAGGAAGGAAAGCGCTTGCGTATGCTGCTGACCGGTGATTCCGAGCTCGATCAGGAGCGCGAGTTTGTACAGGAGGTGGGCGATATCGATGTCCTCAAGCTGGGGCATCACGGCTCAAAAGTTTCCGTCGACACAGACCTGCTGGAAACGCTTAAGCCCGAGCTCTCTATCGCGAGTGCGGGCGAGGGCAACCGCTACGGCCATCCATCCGATACCTGCATCGATGCCGTTCGCGATGTGGGCGGCGCGTTCGCATGCACCATCGAACAAGGAGACATTACCGTCTCGCCGACCGTAACAGGTTTTGCCATGCGATGCCAGCGACCGTGATGCTGCCGTTGGCGCGGGCCCAATTCGTGGGCTAGAATGGCACGGTACAAACACGAGAGCCTGCGGGAGGGGAGCGCGATGTCCGAAACCGGTCTGTTGCCGGCATATCTGATCGTCGGTTCCGACGGAGTCAAACGCGACCACGCTGTCTCGCGTATGAAGGCGCGTCTGGAAAAGGCGGGCATGGTCGAGTTCAACCTCGACGAGCGCGATATGACCAAAGACCCCGATATCGAGTCGATTATCGGATCGCTCAACACCTTTCCCATGGGCAGCGAGTTTCGCCTGGTAATCCTTGACGGCTGTTCAAAGCTCGCCAAGGCGGTCTCGGAGCCGCTTGTCGAGTATTTGGCGAGTCCCAGCCCCACAACGGTCTGCCTCATCATTGCCGACTCGCTTGCCAAGAACACACGCCTGTATAAGGCGATCGCCAAGATCGATAAGAAGGCCGTGATCGATTGCTCCGGCACCAAGCGCTGGGAGCTACCGCGTCGCGTGCAGCAGATGGCGACGCAGCGCGGCAAGTCGATCTCGACGGCGGCCGCCGAGGAGCTCGTCTCGCGTTCGGGCGAGAACACTCGCATGCTCGATAACGACTTGGCTAAGCTTGCCCAGATGGTCGAGGCGCCCCAGATTGAGCTTGCCGACGTTGAGCGCTGGATTGTACGTACGGCCGAGGTTCAACCCTGGGACTTTCTCAATGCGGTCTCGGCACGTGACATGCGACGCTCGCTCGAGCTTTTCAATCTATTGCCCGCCAAGAGCTACGTGTGGACTTACACGTTGCTGTGCGGCCGCATCCGCGAGCTTATCGTCGCCAAGGCGCTCGATGCGCGCGGACAGGGTCGTGAGCTGGCCGCAACGCTCAAGCTCCAGTCCTGGCAGGTCAAGAATCACTTGACCTGGGCACGTCGCTTTTCGATGGCAGAGCTCGTCGCGGCGCTCGAGGGGGCGGTCGATGTAGAGCTCGCGCTCAAGGGTTCGGCCGATTCTGAGGCCGCGCTTTTGCTCTGGATTACGAACATCTTGAGAAAATCGTGATGATACCTGCCTATTTGACAAATTCGTTCTATCCCTTTGAGGGGGAGCGTGCTATAGTAGGCGCTTGCATGACCTCACCGTGTCTCAGAGGTGTCATACATTTTTTGCAAGGAACTCGAAAGGAACTCCAGAAGTGGCAAACATCAAGTCTCAGAAGAAGCGTATCCGCACCAATGAGGCAGCTCGCATGCGTAACAAGGCTGTCAAGTCCGAGCTCAAGACGCTGACCAAGCACGTCCAGTCCGCCGTCGCCGAGGGCGACGCCGAGAAGGCCCAGGCTGCCCTCAAGACCGTCACCAAGCGTCTCGACATGGCTGCCGCCAAGCATGTTATCCACAAGAACCAGGCTTCCAACCGCAAGTCCGGTCTTGCCAAGCTCGTGAACAGCATCAACGCTTAAGTTGTAAATTTCACACCACACAGATTACGCGCATAAATGGAGCCTGTTTTATGGAACAGGCTCCATTTTTTGTACCGCTCGGGTAAGATAGTCCGCATGAATACTTCAATTGACATTTCCCACATCCGCAACTTCTCGATTGTTGCGCACATCGACCATGGCAAGTCCACGATCAGTGACCGCATTCTCGAGCTCACCCATACCGTCGACGAGCGCGACATGGAGTCGCAGCTGCTCGACACCATGGATATCGAGCGCGAGCGCGGCATCACGATCAAGTCCAATGCCGTTCGCGTGTCCTATGACGCCGACGATGGCGAGACGTATCAGTTCAATCTGATCGATACGCCGGGCCACGTGGACTTTACCTATGAGGTCTCGCGCTCGCTGGCAGCCTGTGAGGGCGCGGTGCTCGTTGTCGACGCCACACAGGGCGTCGAGGCACAGACCGTCTCCAACGCGACGCTTGCCATGAACGCCAATCTGGACATTGTGCCGGCCATCAACAAGATCGACCTGCCCTCGGCTCATCCCGACGAGGTTAAGACCGAGATCGAGGATGACCTGGCGATCCCTGCCGATGATGCCGTGTGTGTCTCGGGCAAGACCGGCGAGGGCATCCACGATCTGCTGGAGTCCATTGTCTTTCTGATCTCTCCGCCCAAGGGCGATGCGAATGCGCCGCTCAAGGCACTCATTCTGGATTCATACTTCGACGAGTATCGTGGCGTCGTCGCCACGGTGCGCATCTTTGACGGCTCCATCAAAAAGGGCGATACCTTGCGCATGATGCAGGCAAAGGGCGACTTTTTGGTCGATGGCGTGGGCGTCAAGCGTCCCGCCGAGACGCCGGTCGACGCGCTGACGGTCGGCGAGGTCGGATACGTGGTCACGGGCCTGAAGGACCCCGAGGCCGTTCGCGTGGGCGACACCCTTACCTGGGCGTCGAACCCCTGCCCCGAGCCGCTTCCCGGTTACCGCGAGGCTAAGCCCATGGTCTATACGGGCCTGTTCCCGATCGATAACAAGGACTACGAGAACCTGCGTGACGCGCTCGATAAGCTGCATGTCAACGACCCGTCGTTGGTGTGGGAGCCCGAGACTTCGGTGGCGCTCGGCTTTGGTTTCCGCGTTGGCTTCTTGGGCCTGCTGCATATGGAGGTCGTCAAGGAGCGCCTGGAGCGCGAGTTCAACCTGGACCTGATTGCCACGAGCCCTTCGGTGGACTATCACGTCTACAAGACCGACGGCGAGATGATTGATGTTCGCAGCCCGCAGGATCTGCCCGAGGCTACGCGCATCGAGCGCATCGAGGAGCCCTACCTCAAGGCCAAGATTATCTGTCCGCCCGAGTATACGGGTGCCGTCATGCAGCTCGCTATCGAGCATCGCGGCATTACAACCGACATGATCCATCTCACGAGCAAATCGGTCGAGATGCGTTTCGACATGCCGCTTGCCGAGCTCATTTTGGACTTCTTTGACCAGCTCAAGAGCCGTACCAAGGGCTATGCCTCGCTCGACTACGAGTTCAACGAGTATCGTCCCTCCGAGCTCGTGAAGCTTGATATCTTGCTTTCGGGCGACGAGGTGGACGCGCTGTCGTTTATCGTGCACAAGGATAAGGCTTATGGCCTGGCCCGCGGTCTGTGCGACAAGCTCAAGGAAATCATTCCGCGCCAGCTGTTCGAGGTGCCCATCCAGGGTGCTATCGGTAACAAGATCATCGCCCGTTCCACCGTCAAAGCGCGTCGCAAGGACGTTCTTGCCAAGTGCTACGGCGGCGATATCTCGCGTAAGCGCAAGCTGCTCGAGAAGCAGAAAGAGGGCAAGAAGCGCATGAAGGCCATCGGCTCGGTCGAGGTTCCGCAGGAGGCCTTTATGGCGATTCTCAAGGTGGACGAGTAGGTCCATGGCACTTTCTGAATACAGCAAGCGGTTGCTTGGCGCCTATGCCGAGCAGCCGTTCCTTATGGCTCCCATGGCGGGCGTGACCGATTCCGCCTATCGCATCATGTGCCGCCGTCGCGGTGCCAATCTCGCCTATAGCGAGATGGTGAGCGTGGCGGGCCTTGCCTATGCCAGCAATAAGACGTGGCGCCTGGTACTGCCGGCCGACGAGGAGCAGCAGATCTGCGTGCAGCTCTTTGGTTCCAAGCCCGATCAGTTTGCGAGTGCCGTCGCTGCCGTCGAGGAACGCGTGGGCGATCGCCTGTCATTGATTGATATCAACATGGCCTGTCCGGCTCGCAAGGTCGTTACCAAGGGCGAGGGCTCGGCGCTTATGCGCACGCCCGACCTGGCCGAGAAGATTGTCGAGGCAGCGGTGGGCGCGGCGCATGTTCCCGTGACCGTGAAGATCCGCAAGGGTTTTTATGCCGAGGATCGCAACGCCGCAACGTTTGCCCAGATGCTCGAAGGGGCGGGCGCCTCTGCAGTTGCCGTGCACGGTCGTTGTGCCACGCAGCTCTATACGGGCCAGGCCGATTGGTCTGTCGTCGATGAGGTTGCCGACGCTGTCGAGATTCCCGTGATTGGTTCGGGCGATGTGTTCTCGGCCGAGGACGCTGCTGAGCATCTGAGCGGCTCGGGTGCCAGCGCGGTGTTTATCGCGCGCGGCATCTACGGCAATCCATGGGTGTTCGGCGATGCCCGAGCCCTTGCACTCGATGGCACGCCGGTTCCTTCTCGCTCCTCGGTCGAGCGCCTGGAGGCTCTGCGTGAGCACCTGACGTTGACGCACGAGCTTCTGCCGCTTATGTCGCGCGCCCGTACGTATGCAAGCTGGTACTTAAAGGGCATGCCCCATGCCGCCGCCTGGCGCGCTCGGGTGGTGCGCTGCTCCACGTACGAGGAGTTTATGGCGCTGGTCGATGATATCGAGCGCGACGTGGTGGCCTGCGAGGCCGCGCTTGCCGCCGGTGAGTCGGTGCCCGCTCATCCGCTGGAGGCTTAAGGGTGGCCGTTACCGCGCTGTATGTGCACGTGCCGTTTTGCGCTCAAAAATGCCGCTATTGCGATTTTGACTCGCGCAGCTTCGCTCCGTGCGACCTGGGTGCTGCGCTCGATGCCTATTTTGAGCAGCTGTATGCACGCCTCGATGCCTTTGGAGACGCCGGGGCGCTTGCGCAGGTCCGCACCGTCTATGTTGGCGGCGGCACGCCGTCGCTGGCGGGGGAGCGTCTGGTAGAACTCGCCCGGCGTATCTCTGCGTGGTGTAAGCCCGTTGAGTTTACCTGCGAGGCTAATCCTGAGTCACTGACCTCCGAGCTTGCCACTGCGCTTGCCGAGGTTGGTGTCACGCGTGTCTCTCTGGGCGTCCAAACGCTCGATAACACCGAACTTGCGACCATCGGCCGTATTCACGATGCCGATCGGGCGCTTGAGGCTATCGCGACGGTGAAGGATGTTGGGCTCGATGCGTCGTGCGACCTTATGTGTGGACTTCCCGGCCAGACCGCAGCGAGTTGGAAGAGCACGCTCGATGACGTGCTGGCGGCGGCTCCGCACCATGTGTCGGTCTATCCGCTCACGCTCGAGGAGGGTACGCCGCTTTACCGCATGGCGTGCCGTGACGAGTCGCTCGAGCCCGATGAGGATTTCCAAGCTGCATGCATGGACGTTGCGCGCGAGCGGCTGTGTTCGGCGGGCTACCATCCGTATGAGGTGGCGAGCTACGCGCTCGATGGGCATGAATGCGCTCACAATATCGCCTACTGGACTGGTCGGGGCTATCTGGGTTTGGGCCGTTCTGCCGCGGGTATGCTCGATGCCGAGGATTTCGATCGCTTGGCTGGACTGTTTCCTGACGTTCCTGCTCGCGGTGATGCACACCGCGTGCGTCTGGTGCAACGTGATGATGGCGCGACGGCGTTTGAGGCCGAATATCTGTCGCAGCGCGAGGCTGCGGCCGAAGACATGATGCTCGCTTGCCGCATGACGCGCGGTGTTGCGTCCGATCTGTTGGTTCGCGCGGCTTGTGTCATCCCAACGGGCGAGCTGGCGGCGGCCTGCGACCGTGCGCTCGAGTTGGGCCTTGCCACCTGGGTGACCGATCATGTTGAAGGACATGCGGGGCGCGTCACCTCAAAAGACGTTATCGCAGGTCGCGCCCGCGCCCGTTTAGCGCCGACCCACCTGGGCTGGCTCGATGGAAATATGCTGTTCGAGCTGTTTTGGGGTCTAGCCTAGGCCGCTCGGGTAGAATTACCGCAATATATACGCTGCTGTGAGCAGGAGGTTGCCGCGCATGGCGACGATGAACGAAAAAGATTACTACGAGATTTTGGGCGTCTCCAAGGACGCCACCTCGCGTGATATTCAAAAGGCTTTCCAGCAAAAGGCCCGCAAGCTCCATCCGGACGTCAATAAAGAGCCGGATGCCGAGGAAAAGTTTAAAGAGGTTTCCGAGGCCTACGCCGTGCTCTCGGACGAGCAGAAGCGTGCGCGTTACGACGCCATGCGGTCGGGTAATCCCTTTGCCGGTGCACCGACGGCTTCGCCCTATGGCGGTGGCTATGCCGGCAGCGCCGGTTACGGCAATCCCTTTGACGGCGGTTTCCCCTTCGGGGGCGCCTGGGGCCAGCCCCGTCGCGGCCAGGCGGCCTACAACCCCGAGAGTGGCGCCAACGTGGTCGTCGATATCAAGCTCGACGCCAAGGAGGCTAAGGGCGGTGCCCACAAGACCGTTCGCTACACCCGCTTTGACACCTGCGGACATTGTGGCGGATCGGGCTCCGTTTCGTCAGAGCATGCCCACACCTGTCCGAGTTGCGGTGGTCGCGGCCATATCGATGTTGACCTGTCCTTCCTGTTTGGTGCGGGCACGTTCCAGACGGTTTGTCCTGAGTGCGGCGGTTCCGGCAAGGTCGTTGCCGACCCCTGCCCCGATTGCAGTGGCAGCGGCCGTGTCCGTGTGACCTCCGAGCAGACGATTGAGTTTCCCGCCGGCACGCATGATGGCGACGAGGTGCGCATCCCCAACATGGGTCACGCCGGCACGAACGGCGCTTCGGGCGGCGATCTGGTCGGTCGTGCGCACGTCGAGGCCGAGCGCCTGGAGGGTAAGGCTCGCACCGGCTTCTACCTCATGGGCATTATCGCTCCGTTTTTGGTGCTGTCGGCCATCTCGGGCGTGTTCTCCGCCTTCGCCATGATGTGCTTCATTCCGTTTGCCATGGGCTTGTTCATGGTGCTGTCGGACGGCGTGCTTCATCGCAGCCTGCTGTGGTGGAAGCGCGGCGCGATGCAGTTTGCCAATGGTTTTGCCAACGGCTTTATGTTTGCGCTCGTGTCGGTCTGGTTTGCGAGCTGCTCGCAGCAGGCCATGCTTTCGCCCTACGGGATGCAATAACATCAAACCCTCTGTTTGCGGCCGGCCCAGCTTGGGTATAGGACGCACTGTGACAATAATGAAAGTTGGAAGGATTCGGTCGTGTCGGAAAATAGGGATTACTACGAGGTACTTGGCGTTGACAAGGATGCCGACGCGCGGACGATCAAGCGCGCGTTTCTAAAGAAAGCCCGTACGGTACACCCGGATGTTTCGGACGACCCCGAGGCCGAGGCCAAGTTCAAAGAGCTCAACGAGGCCTATTCCGTTCTTTCCGACGAGCAGAAGCGTGCTAACTACGACCGTTACGGCACCGCTGACGGCCCTGGTGGCTCTGGCTATGTCGACATCAACGATATCTTTGGCGGCATGGGCATGGACGACCTCTTCTCGTCGTTCTTTGGCGGCGGTGCCGGCGGTGGCGCCCGAAATCGCCGCGAGCGTCGTCGCGGCCGCGATATGGCCATTTCCCTTTCGGTTACGCTCGAGGAGGCGGCGCTCGGCTGCAAAAAGACGATTAGCTACGACCGTCTTGCCCCTTGCGATGACTGTAATGGTACCGGCAAGGCCGAGGGCGCGACCGAAAAGCAGTGCAGCCGCTGTCACGGCACAGGCTATGTGACGACGGTCCAGCGTTCTTTCCTGGGCCAGGTTCAGTCCTCTTCGCCCTGTCCCGACTGCCACGGCGAAGGCACGGTCATCGATCATCCCTGCGAGACCTGTGATGGCCAGGGCCGCACGCCTTCTCACGAAAAGATTGACATCGATATTCCCGCCGGTGTTTCGACCGGTCGTCAGCTGCGCGTGAGTGGTTTTGGCGAGGCTGGCCTTCGTGGCGAGCCGTCAGGCGACCTGATCGTCAACGTGCGTGTCGCCGACCACGAGCGTTTTAAGCGTAATGGCGATGACTTGTATCTGGTGAGCGATATCTCGATTGCGCAGGCCGCGCTCGGTTGCGAGATTGAGGTCGAGGGCATTATGCCTGACGAGGTCGTCAAGGTTGCGGTTCCCGCCGGCACGCAGTACGGTGACACCGTGAGCGTCAACAATTACGGCATGCCGCGTATCGGCGGTGGCGGTTCGCGCGGTCGTCTGGTCGTGCAGCTGCGCGTTGTCGTCCCCACCAATCTCTCCAACAAGCAGCGCGAGCTGCTTCGCGCCTTTGCCGACGAGATGGGCGATGACGTCGCATCCGGTAAGAAGTCGGTGACCGACCGTATCAAGAGCGCCCTCGACGACATCCTCGATTAAGGAGCCCGTGTGCTCGCACCCCATATTTCCGTCGTCAACCTCGGTTGTCGTGTCAACCGGGTTGAGTCTGACCGTATCACTGCCGATCTTATGCGCTTGGGTTTTGCAATGGTGGAGCCCCGGGACGCCGAACTGATCGTTATCAATACCTGTGCCGTGACGGGGGAGGCCGAGGCCAAGACCCGCAAGGCCGTCCGTCACGCCCTGGCATATCCGGGCGAGCCTTACGTGGTCGTAACCGGCTGCGTCGTCAACCTGCATCCCGAGGAGCTGTTGGAACTCTCCGACCGCGTGATCGCCGAACCATCCAAGATTGACGTCGCCGAGCGCGTCTGCGAGGTGCTGGGTGTCGAATCCGATAGCGTGCCCGCCTGCAGCGATGGCGACGTGGTCGATGCGCTCGGCCGTTCGCGGCTGGGCGTGAAGATCCAGGATGGCTGCAACCACCGCTGCACCTATTGCATCGTGTGGAAGGCCCGCGGCCCCGAGCGTTCCGTACCCGTCGAGTCCGTGCTCGAACAGGTGCGTGAAGCTCAGGAGGCCGGCGTGCCCGAGGTCGTGCTGACCGGCGTGAATCTGGGCGCCTATGACGGCAAGAGCGCGACCGACGAACATGTTGAGATCGATGAGTTGCTCCAGGCCATCATGGAGCGCACCGAGATCGCCCATGTGCGCATCTCCTCGGTCGAGCCCATGGATATCTCTGAGCGCCTGCTTAAGGTTATGGCGCGCTATCCGCAGCGCATCGCCCCGTTTTTGCACCTGCCCGTGCAGTCCGGCTGCACGGCGACCCTGCATCGCATGGGCCGCCCCTATAGCGCCGAGGCCTTCGAGGACACGGTGCGCATGATTCGCGCCAACCTGCCGCAGGCGTCTCTTTCGTGCGACGTTATCGTCGGTTTTCCCGGTGAGACGGACGAGGAATTCGAGGAGTCGCTGGCACTGTGCCGCCGTGTGGGTTTCTCGCGTATGCACGTGTTCCGCTACAGCAAGCGTCCCGGCACCCTTGCTGCCGAGATGCCCGGCCAGGTGCCGCCCGAGGTTATGGCCGAGCGCAGCCGCCGTATGCGGGCCGCCGCACAGGAGCTCGCCATTGCCGACGCTCGTCGTCGCGTGGGCACGGTCGAGCGTGCCGTGCTCGAGTATGGCGACAACCTGACGCTCGGTTCGTTCCATCATGCCCGTCTTGACGATACCTGTGGACTTACAGCCCCGTGCCTGCTCGATGTTGCTATCATCGGAGTCGATGATTCCGGCTTGGTCCATGCACGCAGGGAGGTTCATGGAAGCCTCGAAGATTAGACTTACCGTTCCCGAGGGAATTGATCCCTCGCGCGTTTTGGGCGCCGGCGACGGCGTCCTTCGTGCGCTCGAGAGCTTGGTTCGCGCTCATGTGGTCGCCCGTGGCGATAGCATCGCCGTGAGCGGCGACCCGGACGAGGTCGAACTCGTGGCGCGCTTTTTCGAGCACGCTTTTCGCGAGGCGGCCGCCGGGCGCACGCTGTCTGCCGACGATGTCTCTCGCTGCCTGGCTGTCTTGCGCGACGGTGAGCACGAGGCTACGTCGCTTCGCGATGACGTGCTGCTTTCGTATCGCGGCCGCGTCATTCGCCCCAAGACGCTCGGGCAAAAGCGCTATGTGGATGCCATCCGCTCGCATACCATCACGTTTGGCTTGGGTCCTGCCGGTACCGGTAAGACCTATCTGGCTATGGCGCTCGCCGTTGCCGCGCTCAAGCGTCACGAGGTGGGCCGTCTGATCTTGACACGTCCGGTTGTCGAGGCGGGGGAGAACCTGGGCTTTTTGCCCGGTACCCTTGAGGAAAAGATCGATCCCTACATGCGTCCGCTCTACGACGCCCTTTTTGACATGATGGATCGCGAGCGCACCGATGAGCTTATGGAGCGCGGCGTGATTGAGATCGCCCCGCTTGCCTACATGCGCGGCCGCACGCTGAGCGATGCTTTCGTGGTGCTCGACGAGGCGCAAAATACCACGCCCGAGCAGATGAAGATGTTCCTGACGCGCCTGGGCTTCAACTCCAAGTTTGTGATTACCGGCGACCTGAGTCAGCGCGACCTGGTGGGTCGTCGTGGTGGTTTGGCCGATGTCGAGAAGATTTTGGGCCGTGTCGACGATGTCGCATTTTCGCACCTGGAGCGCGCCGACGTGGTGCGCCATGCCTTGGTGGGACGTATCGTCGAGGCATATGATGCTTATGATGACGTGCGCGAGCAGCGCCCGCGCGACCGAAAGGAGTCCCGTTGAGTGTATTGATCAGCAACGATGCCGAGCTCGATACGCTGCTCGACGCCCAGGAGGTGGAGCACATCTGCGAGGTTGTGCTTGCCGCCGAGGGCGTTGAGCGTGAAGTCGAGATTTCCCTTTCGTATGTCGACGAGGACGAGATGCACGAGCTCAACCACGAGTGGCGCGGTATCGACCGCACCACCGATGTGCTCTCGTTTGAATGCGACTCGGCCTTTGACGAGGATATTCCCGCCGACGAGACGCTCGAGCTCGGCGATATCATCTTGGCCCCGCAGGTTATTGCCCGTCAGGCCCCCGGTTTTGGCAATAGCTCCGCTGACGAGTGTCGTCTGATGCTCGTACACGGCATGCTGCACTTGCTGGGCTATGACCATATCGAGGACGACGAGGCCGAGGTCATGGAGGCCCGCGAGGACGCCATCCTGCGCGATCTGGCGTTCGAGCGCGGCGAGGACCCCAAGCTAGTCCACGTCGGCCCCATCACCAACCACGCCCACGACTAGGAGCCGTCTATGATTCCCGGATCGAACAAGGACCATCCGTCCTTCTTAAAGTCGTTTTCCTACGCCATGGAGGGCTTCGTTACCGCCGTCAAGACCGAGCGCAACATCAAGGTCATGCTCGTGGCGGGCGTGTGCACCGTCATTGCCGGCTGTATCGTGGGCCTCGACATTGCCGAGTGGGCCACGATTATCATCTGTTGTGGCCTGGTGATTCACGGCGAGCTGTGCAACACCGCTATGGAGGCTATCGTCGACCTAGCGACCCAGGAGCTCCATCCGCTGGCCAAGCGTGCGAAGGACATCGCCGCCGCCTCTGTTTACATTCTTTCCATCACCGCCGCAATTGTGGGCGTGCTGGTATTTGCCCACGCGCTCGGCTTTATTTAGAAAGGGATTCCCATGTCCGACAATATGCAGTCTGCCGATGAGATTTTGGACGACGAGTCCCTGGACGCGGTGGATACCGAGGAGCTCGAGGAAGTCGAGGAGTTCGACCCGTTTGAGGGCATGAGCGATGAGGAGCTCGACGCCCTGTGCGACGAGGACGACAACCTCGCGGGCTTTGGCGACGTGGAGCCCGGTTTCCGCAGCGGCTTTGTGGCCCTGGTCGGTCGTCCCAACGCCGGCAAGTCTACGCTGCTCAACGCCTGCTATGGCAAGAAGGTCGCCATCACTTCGCCGGTGGCCCAGACGACCCGCCGCCGCATGCGCGCCGTCGTCAACCGTCCCGGCTACCAGCTGGTCTTTGTCGATACCCCGGGTATTCATAAGCCCAAGGACGGCCTGGGATCCGAGCTCAACAAGAGCGCGCTGTTCGAGCTGAACGATGTTGATGTCGTCGCGTTTTTGATTGATGCCACCAAACCGATCGGCAGGGGAGACGCCTGGGTTGCCGAGCGCGTCAGATGCGCCCGTTGCAAGAAGGTCCTGGTGCTCACTAAGGCCGATGAGGCCGACCCCGCACAGGTCATGGAGCAGCTCAAGGCAGCCCACGAGCTCATGGAATATGACGACGAGATCGTGACGTCGTCGGTCAAGAACTTCAACGTCGATGCCTTTATCGAGACCGTTGCGCACTTTTTGCCCGAGGGTCCGCGTTGGTTCCCCGAGGATATGGGTACCGACGCTTCCGACGAAACGCTCGTTGCCGAGTTTGTGCGCGAGAAGGTCTTGCGCCGCACCCGTGATGAGATCCCGCACTCCGTTGGCGTGATCTGCGATGCACTCGAGCAGACCAAGAAGGTACTGCGCGTGCACGCCACCATTTACGTCGAGCGCGAGGGCCAAAAGGGCATCATCATCGGCAAGGGCGGCGAGATGATCAAGCATATCGGTATCGACGCCCGTCGCGATCTTGAGCGTATCTTTGGCACGCAGGTCTTTTTGGAGCTGGACGTGAAGGTCAAGGCCGGCTGGCGTGACGACGAGGCCCAGATTCGCCGCTTTGGCTACAACGCCGAGGACTAAGGGCGCGCGGCGCGCATGGCAGGCTCCCGGACATATCGCACGAAGGTACTCGTCCTCGACAAGACGAAGCTCAAAGAGACGGACTTGATCCTGACGATGCTTGACGAGTGGGGTCGGCAGGTTCGTGCCGTGGCAAAGGGCGCCCGCAAACCCGGTGGACGCCTGGCTGCGCGCTGCGAGCTGTTCTGTACCGTCGATATGCTGCTTGCGCATGGACGGTCGCTCGACGTGGTTTCCCAGGCCGAGCTTATGGAGGCGCCGCTCGGCGTTGCGCCCGATTACGAGACGACATGCGCCGCAAGCGCGATCGCCGAGGTCGCGCGCGTGTGCTCGTTCGAGGACGCCGAGGACCCGTTTACCTTTGCTATCACGCAGCGGGCGCTCACGCTTGTCGGCAGCGGGCTCGACGCGGCACATATGGACCTACTTGTGGCGGCATATGTCTTTAAGCTGCTATCGCACGTTGGCTATCGTCCCGATTTTTCGGCCTGTGTGCTGTGCGGAGACCCCATGCTGTCGTATTTTTCAGCCCAGGCGGGCGGTCTCATGTGCGGGTCGTGCGCGTCGAGCGTTCCAGGTGCCGAACTGGTGTCGACCGGTGAGACCGCATGGCTGCGCGCCCTCATGTCCATGACCTTCGATGCGCTCATGGCCGAGCGAATCGACCCGCATACGGCGGCATTCCTGCTCGGGCTTTCGCATGTTTGGGCTGCGACGCACACCGATCAGCGCCTCCGCGCGATGGAATTCATGTTGGGTCGGTGATGATGCGCAGGCGCGGGCTGCTTGTGGTAACATACCGACCTGTTGGTACCTCGACCTTGGTTGTTCGCTCCACCGGCGGCTTCCCAGTCCGAGGCGAATCGAGTCGCCCGTGGGCGACGCAAAACGAAAGGTGAAACAATGACTGTTTCCAAAGAGCGCAAGGCGGAGCTGACTGCCCAGTTCGGTAACACCCCGGTCGACACCGGCAACCCCAAGGTTCAGGTCGCCATCCTGTCCGAGCGCATCAAGGAGCTGACCGAGCACATGAAGTCCCACCAGAAGGACTTCCACACCCGTCGTGGCCTGCTCATGCTCGTCGGCCGTCGTCGTCGTCTTCTCTCCTACATCAAGAAGAACGACATCGTCGAGTACCGTGAGCTCATCAAGGCTCTGGGCATCCGCGACAACATCCAGTAGGATTTGTACATGCTAAGAGCGTCCTGCGCAGCGGGGCGCTCTTTTTGTGTAAGGGCGCGAACAATCACGCTCTGAAGCGTGGCGGGGGCAGGGGGCCCGCGTCACATGAGAAGCCCGCAGGCAAGGGGCCTGTGGGGTAAAGGAGAACAATGACACTCGTATCCAAGACCTTTGAGCTGTACGGCAAGACCTACACCTTTGAGTCGGGCGAGCTTGCCAAGCAGGCCACCGGCGCCTGCCTGGTCAAGCAGGGCGACACCACGATGCTCGACACCGTGGTCGTCTCCAAGGAGCGCAAGAACTACGACTTCTTCCCGCTGACCGTCGACTTCAACGAGAAGATGTACGCAGCCGGCCGCATCCCGGGTGGCTACCTCAAGCGTGAGGGCCGTCCCAGCGAGAAGGCCACGCTCACCGCGCGCATGATCGACCGTCCGATTCGCCCGAGCTTCCCGGACGGCTTCCGCAACGAGGTACACATTGTCGCTACCTCGCTCGTCGCCGACCAGGTCAACCCCTTCGACGTCATCAACGTCATGGGTGCCTCCCTGGCCATGACGCTCGGCGGCGTGCCCTTCGAGGGCCCGCTTGCCTGCGTGCGCATCGGCCGTAACGTGGAGACCGGCGAGTTTATCGTCAACCCCACCTACGAGGAGCGCGAGAACTCCGATCTGGACCTGGAGCTGGGCGGATCCGCCGACTTCATCTCGATGGTCGAGGCCGGCGCCGAGGAGATCTCCGAGGACGACATGCTCGCCGCTATGAAGTTTGGCCAGGAGGCCCTTGCTGCTTTCTGCCAGGCTCAGGACGAGTTCGTCGCCGAGTGGGAGCAGGTTAACGGCCCCATCGTCAAGAAGGAGTACCCGCTCGACCAGCCCGTCGAGGAGGTCCAGGAGCGCATCTTCGCCCACTACGACGAGATGGCTGCCGCCCTTCGCGACGCCGACAAGCTCTCCCGTATCGGTAAGGTCGAGGCTCTGAAGGAGTCCATCCGCGCCGAGTTCACCGAGGAGGAGCAGGCCGCTTGGGAGCGCGAGATCCCCGTGGCGCTCAAGAAGCTCGAGAAGAAGGCCATGCGCACCATGGTCGTCGAGACCGGCGAGCGCGTCGACGGCCGTGCTGCCGACGAGATCCGTCCCATCATGGTGAAGGACAACTACCTGCCGCTCGTTCACGGCTCTGGTCTGTTCCAGCGTGGCCAGACCCAGGTGCTTTCCGTCCTGTCGCTCGGTATGCTCAACGAGGGCCAGCGCTTGGACACCATCGAGCCCACCGAGGGCAAGCGCTACATGCACCACTACAACTTCCCGCCTTTCTGCACCGGCGAGACCGGCCGCATGGGCAGCCCCAAGCGCCGCGAGATCGGCCATGGCAATCTGGCCGAGCGCGCTCTGCTTCCGGTGCTTCCCGACGAGAACGAGTTCCCCTACGCCATCCGCGTCGTCTCCGAGGTCATGGAGTCCAACGGCTCCTCTTCGATGGCTTCGACCTGCGGCTCCACGCTCGCCCTTATGGACGGCGGCGTGCCCATTAAGCGCCCGGTCTCCGGTATCGCCATGGGCCTGATCCAGGAGGAGGGCAAGACAGTGGTCCTGTCCGACATCCAGGGTCTCGAGGACTTCCTGGGCGACATGGACTTTAAGGTCACCGGCACCACCGAGGGCATCACCGCCCTGCAGATGGACAACAAGGCCACCGGCCTCACCTTCGACATCCTGGCCCGCGCCCTGCAGCAGGCCAAGGAGGGTCGCGCCTTCATCCTGCAGAAGATGCTCGATGTGATCCCCGAGCCGCGCCACACCACGCGCAGCACCGCTCCGCGCATCGTTTCCATCCAGGTTCCGACCGACAAGATCCGCGACGTCATCGGTTCCGGCGGTAAGGTCATCCGCGGTATCCAGGACGAGACCGGCGCCTCGGTCGACATCCAGGAGGACGGTACCGTCTTTGTCGGCGGCACCGGCGAGTCCGTCGACCAGGCCGTCGAGCGTATCAAGCTCATCATCAAGGTTCCCGAGCCGGGCGAGGAGTACACCGGTCGTGTGGTCTCCATCCAGCCCTTCGGCGCCTTCGTCAACCTGCTGCCCGGTAAGGACGGCCTGCTGCACATCTCCCGCGTCGCCAAGGGCCGCGTGGAGAAGGTTGAGGACGTCCTCAACGTGGGCGACGAGGTCAAGGTCGTCGTCATCGAGGTCGACGATCGCGGCAAGATCTCGCTCGATCGTCTTGATAAGCCCGAGGCCCCGGCTCGTGCCGAGGGTGCCTCCGAGGGCGACGGCGAGCACTTCCAGCGTCGTGAGCGTCCGCGTCGCGAGCGCTCCGAGCGCAGCGACCGTCCGCGCCGTCCCGGTGACAACGGAGGCCGCAAGCCCCGCCGTCACCACGACGCCGAGTAACAGCCGCACATAAGCAGTTCAACAAGGGCGACTCCGCAATGGGGTCGCCCTTTTGCTTGCGCCCGGGAGGGACGCATATGAAGTTTCCTGCTCTACAGTCCTGCGCAAGACGGAAAGCACATTAAGTGCTTTCCTTTGCGTG
>CALGZY010000008.1 GCA_937934355.1 uncultured Collinsella sp.
TCATAAGCCACAGCGTATCGACATGGTAGGTATCGAACAAAAAACTCGCGCTGGTGCCCGAGAAGCCCCAAAACGAACCGCCCACCAGCGTAGCCAAGACGCCCGTGATCATCTTGCGCGTCGAAGCGCTGTTCAGGCGGTCGCGCCATGCGCGACGGGTGTTGCGGCTGAGCTCGTCGGTGCCCTCGGGCACATCAATGTTCGATATATCGGTCATCGGCACCGAAGCCCCTGCGCCTTCGACCTGCTCGACACACTCTTTGCTCATTCCACTCCCCCGAAACAGCCTGGAAACAATTCGGTTTACCTTACCACGGCGAAGTCACCAGCTGGAGGCTTGTCCGCTTATCGGTAGGACAATTCCGCAGGCGTCTTTCCATAGCTCGATACCGCAATGGCCTTGCATTATGCGACAGCCAAATCGCGGCAGCAGGCTCTTTTGAAATGGATGCGACAAAGCCCCCGAATTCCACAATGTAAGCGATTTTTAAAAATGTTCTTGCCACCGAGTTCAGGCTCCGTTATATTATCCCTTGCGCGCTTGCGCACCCTTGATCGGGCGTTTAGCTCAGGGGGAGAGCGCTTCCCTGACACGGAAGAGGTCAGAAGTTCAAATCTTCTAACGCCCACCAAATGTTCGCAGCTCAGAGGCTATGTCCTCTGGGCTGTTTTGTTTTATGTCGCCAAATCAGCTGGCAGCTCCAACCGCCCAAGCAACCACCCTGCCCATACACAAAACCGCGTCAGCGACCCAAGTGCCTATCCCGGCTGACTCCGCAGTCAATCAAAACCGCCCCAATAGTCACCGAGGCCGAGACCAACACGTCTCGAACCCATCCGAGCCGCAACTTCTCAGCAAAACGCCGCGATGTCTGCGTCCTGCGGTATCCTTGAGCCACTTGCACCTGCAGCACCAAGGAGCCGCCATGCGCACCGAGCTCGATGTCCCCTTTTCGCACAAAGAAGAAGCCAAGGCGCTGGGCGCCAAATGGGACCGGACCAAGAAGATCTGGTATGTACCCAGCGGCGTCAACCCCGAGCCCTTTGCCGAGTGGCTGCCCGGTGTTGACCGATCCGGCCCCTCGGCGCCGTGTATATATCTAGTACTGGGCAAGCGCGAGTGCTGGAAGTGTCACAAAGAGACCTCGGTCGCGGCCTTCGGCATTCCCTATCGAACCGATAACGACGAGAGCATCGCCATCGCGCACGCGCCCAACGAAGCCGGGCACATTGCCATCGACACGGCCAACGCCAACGCACTCGCCATCGTGCCCGCTCTTGGCTGCGTGCCGGGCGAGATCCGCGACTACCTTCATAAGCGCTGCGGCTACAAGCCCGTAGGCGCGCGAGCCTCCAAAGCCCCGTCGCTCGGCAACACGTGCACCAGTTGCGACGCGCTGCAAGGCAGCAGCTATCTGTTCGAGGAGCCCTCGTCCCCGTTTGCCCTCACCGCCATCAACAAGCTGCCGGCACTGGAGTTTGTGCGCGTCGAAGTTGCCGGCGTCTTTGGCGTCCCGGCCGCGCGTACCGACTTTGACCAGGCGCTCTTTACCTGGGCACGCGACCATCACGCCGAGTTCCACAAGCAGCTCGGTGAGGGGATTTATTTGTAGAGGCAAAAGACACTCACAGCCAACTCCTCCGCATCACCTATCCCTCGTCGCCGGCGTCGTACACGATATCGAGGCCACAAACAGGGCATTTCTCCGGATACACCGGCATATGAACGCCTGTCCGTTTTCTCACTTCGTCGCTGAGTCTGTCGCGCGCATCGATGAACCGAATGTCGAGACACGGTATTTGCGAGCCGCAGCAAGGGCAGGTGACGACAAACGACCCGCAATCAACCTCTAAGCTCGGAAACATATTGTTGTCTATAAGGGCACACGGCAGTTTTCCGTACTTCCCCATCGCAATATCGCCTCGCCAGCTCATACACGCTCCCCTCTCGCTATACAAATCAGGAAGAGCATGCACCGGCGGGTGGGCGCGATATTGCATCGCCACGCGATCCGATCAAACAACACGATTGTCAAAGAATGCCAAAGCCAAATACGCTAATACGGCAGAAGCCCCGCCTTTTCACGCTTCTTTTCCGAGCGATCGAACTCAATGCGATGGGCCTCAAGAAACACCGTATTGGGTCGCCACTGACGCTCATTCGGCTGCCTTAGCGTCGCACCCGCAAAGGAAACGTAGTCGGTCTTATCCAGCAGGTACGATCCGCACAGCCGATATTCGCCGCAAACAGGCTCAAACGAAATCAGGTGAGCATCAAATAGGGAATGAAGATCGCGCCGAAGCAGAATGCCGTTGCTGGCAACCTGCGATTTGGGTCCCGAGTAATTCTCGATATGTGCAGCCTCCAGAGCTTCGCTGACGCCGCAGTCCGACACCGCGCAACGGCCATCATAGGCGGCAACGAGCTGTTTGCGGAACCATTGCTGCCCCAATCGCTCGCGCCTTAACGCATAGCGGACCTTTTCGTCGTCGGTCGTACCCTGTCCGGTAAACTCAATATCGACGGGCATGTGCTTCAGATAACTCATGTCGGGTGCAAAACGAGGGTCCGGTCCGCCTTTATGAACAGGACCGTGCAGAACAAACCATCCGTTTTCGGGCTCGAACCGCTCAACAAACGCAAGGCCGAGCACCTTGTAGCCCACCTCGGTTGCAAATATGACTCCGACTGGAACGCCACATCCCATGCAGTTGAGCATTTTACGGTTGTAATTCTGGTCTCGAAAACCAACGGTACCCGGCGCTTGAACCGAGTACTTAATGACCCACGTACCATCGTCCAAATAGAGCGGAGGCACATCGGTGTAGAAGCTCTTTTTAGAGTTATGGACCGAAAGCGCAAAGATCTTATTGGGATCTTGCTTCACCCAATCCTGGCCCGGCCAGAAGATCCCTGAATCCCGCGTTACGGGAAAGAAGTCCGAGCCAATTCTCAAACGATACTGATACTGAGGGCTATCTTCCTTGGTGTGGTGCGGAAGGCTGGTCCAAACGCCGCCGCGCTGTTCCTCACCCAGAAACCACTCCCATGCCTCAACGTATTCGGAAGGCACGAGACTGCAGGCGCGGTCATAGCTTGGTCCATCCATCAACGGAACAGCAAGGTCAATGTCGTTCATCGCCAGCACCTACAACCATACGAACGCGAGTCATGCCCCTCAATAATATGGCCGAGAGTCAATTATTACGAGATCTCATTCCGCGATCGGCACATCGTTGATGCTCTCGGTTTGCCGCTGGCGCGCTCGCGCCCCACCATCCCACTCCCCTGTATACTGATGTAGCACGTGTTTCATCCGGGCTTGTTGAGCCGGGTCGTTCATGGGAGGGCCTTATGGCTGCTTCGAATCCGCCTAAGGGGAGCGTTTCTTCTTCGTCCATCAAGC
>CALGZY010000009.1 GCA_937934355.1 uncultured Collinsella sp.
AATTTTCCTCCCTTATTCATTTGTGGCATAAAAACACCTCCTGAAATTCCGATTTTCCAACAATACAAGCAGGAAATAATTTATCATCTGTATTTTTTTCTTTTTCTTGTGAGTCGAACCCAAGCAAAGAAATGAAGAACCAAGACATAACCATGCTATAGCCATAGAACTTTCATTTCCACTCGTAAAGCCAATAGCTGACGCTATGAAAAACAGAACTGATGCAATGTAAAAGATCGAGCAAGCCTACAAACTCGAGCGGGAAATAGCCCTGGTCAGGCGCGACGTTGACGCGCTTTTGCGATGAGCTGGCATGGGGGCTGGCGATCGCGACCTGTATCCCTGTGTTGCTGGCGGCGGCGCTCTCACGCCAAACGCTTGCACATTCGGATTGCTACACAACGAATGAAACATATTGATGTGGGGCGATGTTCATTCAGAGTCCACCCCCTCGCCTCATCCTCAAAAGGCTCGTCGAAGCCTACCCCACCGTGACGGATTCCCCGGTAAAGGTGCTCACAAGCAACAGGATAAAGAAGGCCAAATAGCTGATGCTCAGCAGGTAGGCGATGACCAAAAAGGCAATCCATCCAACATTGGTCTTACCGTCGGCACAGCGTCGCTCGCGATTGCGGCAGAGCCAAATCGTCACGCCAATGGCCACAATCAGCAACACGAGTGCCGCTGCTGCCAACCCGGCAAGCGCAAACATCACGCCAATACTCACAGCAATAACCGGGAGCAGCAGCAACCCACACCCGCACCCACCGGGACTATAAACGGCAGTCTGTCGGCGTCGTTCCATCGTCACTCCAACCTCAACATCTTTGAACACTACAATGCGATAGCCTGCTGGACAGGAACGATCTTATCCAGTTCCGGTTCGATGCGTCTCTTCTCCGCCTCGAGATCAAACGCCATCTGAGCGCGCAGCCAGTAACCATCCGTCAGGCCAAAGTAGCGGCAAAGGCGAAGGTCGGTGTCGGCCGTCACACGACGCCTTCCCAAGACAATCTGCCCAATGCGTTGAGCCGGAATCCCGGTCTCCTTAGCAAGGCGATATTGAGAAATGCCCATAGGGACAAGAAATTCCTCCTTGAGAAGCTCACCAGGAGTCACCGGCGGCAGCAAATCGGACGCAGTCTCATCACTTGTGATAATCGACGATTTCGACATTCCAAGCCATCCCCTGTCTCCACTCAAAACAGACCCGATAGCGCTCATTGACACGGATACTATATTGACCGGCGCGATCGCCCTTCAACGCTTCAAGACGATTGCCTGGCGGAACGCGAAGATCATCAAGCGAAGCGCAGATCTGCAGTTGTCGAATCTTCCTCAAGGCGACCCGCTCAAAAGGAATGAACTTCCTAATCCGCGTACCCATTGCAAAGCATTCAGTGTCTTCATCTTTATATGATGCAATCATAGTATCGCCTTACGTTAATAACGTCAAACGTTTCTATAGACTTACATCTCTATTATACCGTACATCTGTTCGTGTTTTCTAGAACAGGTATCCTTCGCCACTTAAGCAAGCAAAAGCAATCGTTTGTAGACATCGAGGCCCTTGAGTAGGATTTCCTCGTCAAAGAGCATGGTATCAGTATGCAGGGCACTCGTGGCATAAGCGGGGCAGCCCTCGGCGTCGCTCGGATTATCCCGACTGACAGGAACGCCCGTGCCCAGCAGGAAGAACACGCCTGGCAGATGGCGCTGATAGAAGGCGAAGTCCTCGGCAATCAGCAGCGGCTCGTCCACGAGCTGTAACTCGGGCAGAGCAGGCGCGATTCGAGCAAACAACTCGGGGTCGTTGTCGACCGGCGGATAGCCCTCGGCAAAGTCGAGATCGTACGTGCAGCCCGTCGCAGCGCACGCCTCGTCGAGTACGCGGCGCACGCCTTCGCGCGCGCGGTCGAACATGCCATCCGTAAACACACGCAGACTGCCGGCAACATGGGCCTCCCCCGCCACCGCGTTGCAGACGGTACCGGCCTGCAGCAGGCCGAACTTACCAATGCAGGGTTCATGGGCACCCAACTCGTCCATCAATTCACGCTCGGCAACCAAGAACTTGGCAGCCGCCAGCGCCGCATCGTGCGATTCGCGTACGGGAACGCCGTAGGTCTTGGCGATATGGATGCTTGTCCCGTGAATATGGATATGCGTCTCACTCGAGCGCGCCAGCAATGGACCGGAGCAGCTCGCCAACGTGTTCGCAGGCAGGTCGGGCCATACGTGGAACCCGAAGACACGGTCCGCCCCGTAGCGCTCAAACACTCTGCTCTCACAAACTGTTTTGGCGCCACCGGTCGTCTCCTCGGCAGGCTGGAACACAAAGAGCACGTTGCGCTTGATGGCACCCGGCTGCTCACGAATCGTGCGATCGACAAAGGTTGCCGCTGCAAGTGCCATGGCCATGTGTCCATCGTGTCCGCAAGCGTGCATCTTTCCGGGATGCGTCGAGGCAAAGGCCGCACCCGTCGCCTCCGCGATGGGCAGCGCGTCCATATCGGCGCGAATCGCCGTAGCATGCGCAGCGCCCGTGCCAGCGTCGAAAAAAGCACAAACACAGCTGGGGCAGGGATGGGTCACCTCGCAAGCGAGCGGTGCCAGCACGCCCTCGATATAGGCTATGGTTTGCGGAAGATCGAAATCGAGCTCCGGAATGCGATGCAGGTCGCGACGATAGCGACGAAGTTCTTGGAGCTCGGTCATAAAGGATCCTTTCATGGGGCACATCCATTCGCACAATATTGTGATGCAGAATTGTGACGCCCTTGTTTCTAGCATATCCCTGCATTTTTTAAACGTTATATACGAATACTCTTGTTTGGTAAAGTGCAACGTGATAGGGTCTTTACCACTTGATAGAGGCGCGGGCACGAAGATCCGCGGGCGAGCCGGCAGGCTTTGACCCCGTGGGGAGGCGAAACCCGCCGAACTGGGTTTTTCGGGCACGAACAGCCTGGTGGGCCTGCGGGAAACACCCGCAGGACTGTCTGCAGCAATGCGGGAGCGCTATCCGGACATTGGGTCCACGCTATGCGGATTCGATGCGCAGATGGCGCCGTCTGGATAGCGAGGTTTACGGGACATGGCATTGACCCCCAACGAGGCATATGCGGCCAAGCAGCCGTTTGTGGACAAGGAGGCACTCGAGCATATCGTCGAGCAGTTTCCCACGCCGTTTCATCTATACGACGAGGCGGGCATCCGCCGCAACATGCAAGAGGTGCGCGACGCCTTTGCATGGAACCCAGGCTTTAAGGAGTACTTTGCCGTCAAGGCCAATCCCAACCCGGCGCTCATCTCCATTCTCAACGAATACGGCTGCGGCTGCGATTGCTCGAGCTATACCGAGCTTATGATCGCCCGCTCGCTGGGCATCACGGGACACGACATCATGTTCTCGTCCAACGACACACCGGCGGCGGATTTTGAGCTCGCCGACAAGCTGGGTGCCATCGTCAACTTTGACGACATCAGCCACATCGAGTTCTTTGAGCGCGTCGCAGGCCCCATCCCCAAGACGGTCAGTTGCCGCTTTAATCCGGGCGGCCTGTTCCAGCTTTCCAACGGTATCATGGATAACCCCGGCGACTCCAAATACGGCATGACCACCGAGCAGCTCTTCGAGGCCTTCCGCACGCTCAAGGCCAAGGGCGCCGAGGACTTTGGTATCCACGCCTTCCTTGCCAGCAACACCGTCACCAACGACTATTACCCCAAGCTTGCGCGCATCCTCTTTGAGCTTGCCGTGCGCCTGGAGCGCGAGACCGGCGCACATGTCGCCTTTATCAATCTGTCCGGCGGCGTCGGCATCCCCTATCTGCCCGAGCAGCAGGCCAACGACATTCACGCCATCGGCGAGGGAGTGCACGCGGCATACGACGAGATCCTGGTTCCCGCCGGCATGGGCGATGTGGCCATCTGCACCGAGATGGGCCGCTTTATGATGGGCCCCTACGGCTGCCTGGTCACCAAGGCCATCCACGAAAAGCAGATCTACAAGGACTATATCGGTGTCGACGCAAGCGCCGTCGATCTGATCCGCCCCGCCATGTATGGCGCCTACCACCACATTACGGTAATGGGTCAGCCGGGTGGCGCCGACAAGACCGCGGCGCCTGTCACAAACACGTACGACATTACGGGCAATCTGTGCGAGAACAACGACAAGTTCGCCATCGACCGCGAGCTACCGCAGATCGACATGGGTGATGTGCTCGTGATCCACGATACCGGCGCGCATGGCTACTCCATGGGCTACAACTACAACGGCCGCCTGCGCTCCGCCGAGGTGCTGCTGCGCCCCGACGGCTCGGCCGACCTCATCCGCCGCGCCGAGCGCCCGGGCGATTATTTTGCCACACTCGACGTGTTGCCGAGCGGCCGAGAGCTGCTGGCCAAGTCGCGCGCCGAAAGCGCTCGTCGTCGCGCTCAGGACGAGCGCCTGGCCGTCGCCGCTCAATGGAACAAACGCATCCAGATCGCGGAAGCGAAGGAGAAGAACATGGATATCCGCAACCTCGAGGGCTCGATCGTCGCTCTCGTCACGCCGTTTAAAAAGGACGGCAGCGTCGACTTTGACGCGCTCGAGCGCCTTATCGATTTCCACTTGCAAAATGGCACCGACGCCATCCTCACCCTGGGCACCACCGGTGAGAGTGCCACGATGACCGATGACGAGGACAACTCCGTCGTCGCCGCCGTGGTCAAGCATGTTGCAGGACGCGTCTCCGTCATCGCCGGCTCGGGCTCCAACTCCACGCAAACCATGCTCACCAAGTCGCTCACTTACCAGGGCTTGGGAGCCGACGGCCTGCTGCTCATTACCCCCTACTACAACAAGTCCAATGAAGAGGGTATCTATCAGCACTTTAAGTCCGTGGCCGATGCCGTGGACATCCCCTGCATCCTGTACAACATCCCCGGCCGCTGTGGCTGCGGCATCAGCGAGCACAACGTAGAGCGCCTGGCCGCACATCCCAACATCATGGGTATTAAGGAAGCCTCTGGCAACGTCGCTTACGCGGCCAAGATCGCCCACCTGCTGTCTGACGACTTCCGCATGTACTCGGGCGAGGATGCCCTCACCGTGCCGCTCATGAGCCTGGGCGCCTCGGGCACCATCAGCGTGTGGGCCGATGTTCAGCCGCAGCTCGTGCACGACATGTGCCGCGCCTATCTGGACGGCGACGTGGAGCGCGCCCGCGACATCCAGATTGCCGGTCAGCCGCTCATCAACGCCCTCTTTAGTGAGGTCAACCCCATCCCCGTTAAAGAAGCGCTCGCTCAGATGGGTATGATCGAGGCAAACTACCGCATGCCGCTATGCCCCATGGCCAACGACACGCGCGCTGCACTTACCGATGCTCTGAAGGGAGCTGGTCTGCTTGATTAAGACCGTCATTATGGGAACGGGCCGCATGGGCTCGCTCATCCGCACTACCGCCGAGGGCATTGTCGACGCCGCCGGTCAGCCCGATTTTGATATCGTAGCCCAGGTCGGTTTTGATCTGTCCGAGCTCGAGAACGCTCCGGCAGCCGACGTCATCATCGACTTCTCGAACGTTGCGACCTTCGATGCCGTCGTCGCCTATGTCGAACGCACGGGTGCCGCGTTGGTCTCGGGCACCACGGGCTATTCGCCGGAGCAGATGGGTTGCCTGCGCGAGCTGGGTCAGAACGCCCGCGTCATGCACTCCGGCAATTACTCCATCGGTATCGCAGCCCTGCGTCATCTAGTAGCACAGGCTACACGCGAGCTGCCCGGCTTTGACTGCGAGATTGTCGAGACGCACCACAACCAAAAGGTCGACGCCCCCAGCGGCACTGCCAAGTTGTTGCTCGACGCCGTCGTCGAAGCCGAGCCCGAGGCAGGCTACCACCCCGTCTATGGCCGCGAGGGCATGTGCGGAGCGCGCGACCCCAAGGAGATCGGCATGCACTCGCTGCGCGGCGGCACTGTCGCCGGCGTGCACGAGGTGAGCTTCTTTGGCCAGGACGAGGAGGTCACACTCACCCACCGCGCCACGAGCCGTCAGATCTTTGTCAACGGCGCCTTGGCGGCCGCGCAGAAGCTCGTCACCCGCGAACCCGGCTTCTATACGTTCGACCAGGTCATGTTTGCCTAACCAGGTATCAACCGAATCCACCCAAAGGAGAGATAGCAAATGAGCAACGCAGCCGAGATGGATGCACAGGAGATTATCAACTACATCGCCACCGCGCCCAAAAAGACGCCCGTCAAGCTGTACGTGCGCGAAAAGCCCGGCATGAAGGTCCAGTGGGGCGATGCGCACGTCTACGGCGGTCGTCGTGGCAAGACCGTCTTTGGTGACTGGGATGAGCTTAAGGCCATCCTGGACGCCAACGCCGACTCCATCGACTACTACGACGTAGAGAACGACTGTCGCAACTCCGCCGTGCCCATGCTCGACCTTAAGGGCATCAACGCCCGCATCGAGCCGGGCGCGATCATCCGCGACCGCGTCGAGATTGGCGATCACGCCGTCATCATGATGGGCGCCATCATCAACATCGGCTCCGTTATCGGCGAGGGTTCCATGATCGATATGGGCGCCGTGCTGGGCGGTCGCGCCACCGTGGGCAAGAACTGCCACATCGGCGCCGGCACCGTGTTGGCGGGCGTCGTGGAGCCCGCAAGCGCCACGCCTGTCATCATCGAGGACGATGTCATGATCGGCGCTAACGCCGTGGTCCTGGAAGGCGTGCGCGTGGGCAAGGGCGCTGTTGTCGCCGCCGGCGCCGTGTGCGTCGAGGACGTCCCCGCCGGCGCCGTCGTGGCCGGTGTCCCCGCCCGCGTCATCAAGATGCGCGACGAGAAGACCGACAGCAAGACCGGCCTGGAAGAGGGCCTGCGCCAGCTTTAATAGTTACGCGGTTTTGACAAACCGCGTAACAGGTCGACGCTGCAAACGAGCCAGGGCGGCAATCTGACGTTCAATCGTCGGTCGTGTACCGAAGTACGCTTCCCTCCTCTTTCACGTCACCTTGCTCGCCTAGGGACGTTTTCGCTGACGTATGCTCGACCTGCAACGTAATTCAGCCCCAAGTAAAAAGGCCGAAGCCCTCGTCCGAGGCTTCGGACTTCATCATCTCAGGGTTCCGTCGTATTCAACCATGGCGGGTTGCTTTGACAGGCGCCCTACGGCCGTCTTATAGACCTCGGAACGATCGCGCCGCCCTATTGCCACAATCTCGGCAATCTCAACCATTCCGTCCTCTCGGATTCGGAAAACCATTCTGAGTCCCGCATTCCGCCATTTAATCTTTTTGCAGCCGGCGAGCTCGCCGTGAAGCGGCGTTCCGATTTCATCAGCGCGCGTCTTTAATTTTGCGACGGCAATACGGACGAGTCTGCGCTGGGATCCATCCAGTTTTTGATATTCCTTCTCGACGTCTCGATTCAAAAAGCCGACAACAAAATGCCCGCTCATTCGAAAAGATCCTCGTCGGGAATCGCGTCCGGATCCATCGACTCAAGCTCCGCGAGCTCCTCGGCAGTTAAGGCGTCCTCAAACGGAACAAACTCATACGGACCATGCTTGACTCGATCCGCAGCGATGCGATTTATCTCAAGTTCACGCAGATACTGCAGCGCGCCGTACATTTCCTCATAGGCAGCATAGTCGATAATCACGGTATCGATATCATTATGATCAGCAATGAACTGAGGCGCGCGTTTTGCGCGTTTACGAATGGCAGATAAGGACTTGCTTGCTTCGGTAGCAGAAACAACCTGGTCTTTTGTAAACACCGGTTTTTCCAGAACAAGTGGGGACATTTTGACCTCCAAAAAAATAATCTGGATTATATTTCAAAGTATACTTCAAAATATAATCCAGACTTTTATTCAAAAGTAAAAGGCCTTATCGGTTCTCGATGCTGCCGATATTCTTGAGCTCGATGGAGATGAGGCCGTTGGGCTCGTTGACGAACTCGATATACTCGGAATTCGAACCCATCTCGGCCGGGAAGCTGATCTCGATGCCCGTGTCGGTACGAATCTTGTGATTGCGCACCGCCGCGCGTTCGACCTGCTTGCGCTCCACGGGCACACGCTCAGGCACCTTCTCCTCGGTCAGCGCCGCACGCACGCTTTCCTTGATGACCGGCTCGTCCTCAAAGACCTCATCGACAATATCCCAAGGCGGCAGCTCCTCGTCATCCTCAACCTTCTCGGCAACGGCAGCCTTAACCTTAGCGAGCGCTACGGCCGTGTTGGCACCGTGCTCCTCGGCGACTTCCTCGACCACACGCGTCACGGTGTCGATGACCTCCTTGCTCGATACGCCCGTGTCGCACTGCAGCAGGCCATCGGGGATAAGCATACGGTCCTCGCCGGCAATCTTGCGCTTCTTGTCCACGTAGCCGATCTCCATGGTGCTCGCGCGCACGATGGCATAGCTCGGCACCTTTTGCGAGGGGTTCGGCAGAATGGCGTAGTGGCGCGCGATGTCGTTGCGCACCTCCCCCTCCTCTCGGCCCACTTCGTGCATAAAAGCCTGCTTGGAGCCCAGCAGCATCACGGCAAACCAGCGGGCATCCTCATCGTCGTCAAAATCGGCCACGAGCACATCGGTGGACTCGGCTTTCTCGGCTTTGGTGAGCTCGGAGGAGATAAACTCCGCAATCTGCTGCGACAGGTCCACGAACTCGCGCTCGCCAAAGAAATAGCCCTTGAGCTCGCCGCCAAACGCAGAGTTCTCGGCAAATGTGGCACGTTTATTATCGGCCGAGGTACGCGCGCGGCGCAGATGCGTGGTCACGAAGCTGCGCACGGTACGGCTCTCGATATCGAGCTCGCGCTGGCTCATGACGTTGACGGCAGAGTCAAAGTCCAGGATATGCAGAATCGCGTGATTGATTTTCATATACGGCATTCCGTTCTAGATCGATTTCGGCACGAACCAGTATAGCGGTCGAGCCCGCCCCAGGCGCATCGAAGATTGGTGCATCGGGGACAGGTTGCTTTGCGCCAATGGTTAGCGCAGGAGCTCGGACTGCCAAGCCTCGAGCTGTTCTGCCAAACTCTTGCCGGCAGCGGGCACGTCAATCTGGGGTCGTTTGGGCAACAGTGCGCATTTAAGGATCGCCACGATGGTCTGCGAGATAAAGCGTCGCGTATCTTTGTCAAAGCCTTGCGCAGCCTGGAGCATCACGGGCAGACTCTCACGCAGATTTCCTGCGATATCCGCAAACCGTTCGGCGTCCGTAGCCTCAAACACGGAGAACAACGCATCTACAAAACGCTCGCGCTCGCTAGGTGACACTGCAAGCAGCATCTCGCGAATGGAGCCATCAACGTATCGAGCACCGGCGGACAGGCGCTCACAGTATACGAAGTCGCAACCATCAACCACCCAGCTAAAGGGATTGTGCTGCAGCAGACTGAACTCGGTGCTCTCAACGATGGCATAGTCCTCCTGCGTCTCGAACATCATGCCAAAGATCGACGACCGAGGTAGCGTCTTGTCGATTCGACCGGAAAGATCGGCAAAGGCGTTGCCGTTCAGAAACTCCTCGACGAACCCTGGACCATCATGGGAATACGCCCGTTCGATTCGCTCACGGGCGACATCGGAGCACATCGCCGCACCGTACACCGCAAGGTTTCCACCCTTGGAATGACCTCCGCACAAAAGCGGCCCGTCGATCGCATCCGCCGCCTCGTCCACATAACGCGCCGCGGATTCCTGGGCCGGCACAGGACACCGGAACGCCATGTTAAAGTCCTCTTTCCAGCCCACAATCGTGCTGTCGGTCCCCCGGAAGGAAAGATAGCTAAACCCCGCCGGAAACCGGAACGCCATGGCTGCAAACTGCTCCGTCGCCACCACATCGCTCACGGCACGATAGCCGCAAACGTGCACGCCGCGGTATCTGGGATTTGCTGCCACGGCCTCCAACAAGGCCCTGCTTCCCTCTGGGTCCCACAAGTCGTCAATCATGTCCCGGTAGCACTCGGCACGCAGCAGTTCGCGTACGTCTAGGCCCTGCCAGTTCGTCAGCCCCGCCATATCACCCGGCAAGCGCAAATAGGACAACCACGCAAAGACCAGGCTATCCACCGCGCAGAACGGCCGCTCCTCAAAGGGATCAAACGCCGTCTGGACATAGGTCAAAAAATTAGGCGAATCCGACATGGCCCTCCCATCAACTATGGTGCATTGGAGTCAGGTTACTTTGCACCAAAAAGGCGCCCGGGCCGTGTGGACCCGGACGCCTTCATTGTAGCTTTTCACTCTAGCGAGCTTGATTTAGCAGGAAAAGTCGACGCTGTCGATGATGTCCTTGAGGGCCTTGGCGGAGGCAGTGAGCTCATGTTGCTCGTCATCGTTCAGCGGCACGGGGACGCGGCAGACAACGCCGTCGCGGCCAACGACGGTCGGCATGGAGATGGCAAGATCGGACAGGCCATACTCGCCCACCATGAGCGAGGAGACGGGCAGAACGGTCTGCTCGTCACGCATGACAGCGGTGCAGATGCGCTTGACGGCCATGGCGACGCCATAGTAGGTGGCGTGCTTCTTCTCGATGATGGTGTAGGCGGAGTTCTTGACGTCCTCGGCGATACGCTTCTCGGCGGCTTCGTGCTCCAGGTGGCCGTGAAGCTCGCAGAAGGTGTTCAGCGGAACGCCGGCAACCTGAGCGCTGGACCAAGCGACGAACTCGGAGTCGCCGTGCTCACCCATGACATAGGCCTGGACATCGCGCGGGTCAACCTCAACGTGGGCACCAAGCATCTGCTGCAGACGGCCGGTGTCGAGCACGGTGCCGGAACCGATGACATGGCCCTCGGGCAGGCCGGACATCTTGATGGCAGCATAGGTCAGAACATCGACCGGGTTGGAGACGATGAGCAGAATGCCGTCGAAGCCGGACTTCTTAATCTCGGGGATAATGGACTTAAAGATGTTGACGTTCTTGTTGACCAGGTCCAGGCGGGTCTCACCGGGCTTCTGGGCAGCACCGGCGGTGACGACAATCATGGCGGCGTCGGCGACATCGGAATAATCGCCGGCGTAGATCTTCATCGGCTCGGCAAACGTCATGCCGTGCGCGATATCCAGAGCCTCGCCCTCGGCGCGATTCTTGTCCACGTCGATGAGGACCATCTCGGAGAACAGGCCACTCTGCATCAGCGCGAACGCCGAAGACGAACCGACGAAACCGCAGCCGACAATAGCGACCTTTTTCTCGTTAACCATTAGAAACTCCCATCTCTCTCCACAAACAAGCCGCCCGGGAACGACCCGAGCGGCTTGCCGTAATCCCAATACATCCAATCGGGACTTTGATTATGCTCCTATTCGCAGGCAAATATCGACCGTTTACCGAAATTATTTGCAGGATTCGTAAAGTAACTGCACGAAATCGGTTTCGAGCTATTGACGAGCCGAAATACCTTTCTAATACAGGCCCGCCTCGCGAATGGCCTCGACAGCCAAAGCAATCTGATCGGGCGGCAGAACCAGCGCCATGCGCACGTGCCCCTCGCCCGAAGGACCAAAGCTCGCGCCCGGCGTCACCACAACGCCGGCCTTCTCCATAAGCTCCTCGCAAAACGCCATGGAATCGGTGCGGCCACCGGGGAGCTTGGCCCACACAAACATAGATCCATGCGCGTTGGGACGCTCCCAGCCCAGGCCCTCAAGACCGTCGCACAGGGCATCGCGGCGCTCCTGGTACTTCAGACGCTGCGCCTCGACCTCATCGCGTGGGCCATTAAGGCACGCGATAGCAGCCTTCTGGATCGGGAAGAACATACCAAAGTCGATCTGGCCGCGCAGCTTGGCAAAGGCAGAGACCACGTCCTCGCGGCCGACCAAAAAGCCGATACGCGCACCGGTGACGTTAAACGACTTGGAGAGCGAGAAGAACTCCACGCCCACCTCGAGCGCGCCGGGATACTGCAAGAAGCTGCCACCCGGCTCACCGTCAAACACGATGTCGGAGTATGCGTTGTCATGGACGATGAGAAGGTCGTGCTCGCGGGCGAAAGCGATGATCTCCTCATAGACCTCGGGCGTGCCCACCGAGCCCACCGGGTTAGCGGGCAGCGACACGATCATATACTTGGCGCGATCGGCCACCTCGGGATCGATGCCCGCCACATAGGGCAGGTAATTATGCTCGGCAACCAGCGGATAGTATTCGAGCTTGGCATCGGCGATCTTGGCACCCGCCTCAAAGACCGGGTAGCACGGATCGGGAACCAGAATGGTGTCGCCCGGATCGAGCAGGGCCAGGCCCAAATGGCCCACGCCCTCCTGCGTGCCGTTGCACGACTGCACCATGGACGGCGTAATGCCCGAAACGCCAAAGCGGCGTTCATAGTAATCGCACACGGCCTGCTTGAGTTCAGGCAGGTCGCGCAGGGCATACTTCCACATCTCGGGATCTTGGGCTGCTTGCGTGAGCGCCTCGACCACATGGTCGTACGGCTTAAAGTCGGGCGTGCCCACGCTCATGTTGTAAATGGTCTTGCCCTGAGCCTTCAGCGCGAGCAGTTTGTTGTTGAGCGAGGCAAAAACCTCCGCGCCAAAGCGGTCGAGACGCTGCGATGCCTGCATGGTGCCACCTTTCGATATGAAAAACGCGGCGCTCCGACAAGAGCGCCGCGCAATACGGGCCATCAGATTGCAAAAGTGTAACGCTTGCAACCCCCGTATTGGTTCAATTTAGCCAACCTTAGTCAATCGGATCGAGCGCATCGACCTGCGCAAGCCACAGACGTGAGCTGGCGTCACTCGGCATACGCCAATCGCCGCGCGGGCTGAGCGTCACCGAGCCCACCTTGGGACCATCGGGCAGGCAGCTGCGCTTAAACTGCTGGGCAAAGAAGCGACGATAGAACGTACGCAGCCACGTGTGGACGGTCTTGGCGTCGTAGACGCCCTCGAAGCTCTTGAGCGCCATGCGGTAGATCTTGCCCGGCTCAAAGCCAAAACGCAGCAGGTAGTAGAGGAAGTAGTCGTGCAGCTCGTACGGGCCCACCAAATCCTCGGTCTTCTGCGCAATCTCGCCGTCGCCCGTGGGCGGCAGAAGCTCGGGGGACACCGGCGTATCGAGGATATCGAGCAAGACCTCGGCAATGCGCCCGCCAAAGACATCGGCGGCATAGCGTACCAGATGGCGCACAAGCGTCTTGGGCACGCTCGCGTTGACGGCGTACATGCTCATGTGGTCGCCGTTATAGGTAGCCCAGCCGAGCGCCAGCTCCGACAGGTCGCCCGTGCCAATGACAAAACCGCCAGCCTGGTTGGCCAGATCCATCAGAATCTGCGTACGCTCGCGCGCCTGGCTGTTCTCGTAGGTCACGTCCTGCACAGCTGGATCATGCTCAATGTCCTTGAAGTGCTGCTCCACAGCCGCGTGGATCGAAACCTCGCGGAAGCTCACACCCAGGTCGCGAGCGAGCGACTCGGCATTCGACTTGGTGCGATGCGTCGTGCCAAAGCCGGGCATGGACACGGCTGTGATACCGGTGCGCGGCAGCCCCAGCGCATCGAAGGCACGCACGGTCACAAGCAACGCTAGCGTGGAGTCCAGGCCGCCCGAAAGACCAATCACCGCAGCCTTGGTACCCGTATGGGCAAGGCGGGTCTTGAGGCCGGCGGTCTGCAGGTCGAGGATGGTCTCGCAACGCTCGGCCAGGTCACCATGGTCGGCCGGCACAAAGGGCGCGCGGGGGAAGACACGGTCGATGTCGCAGGCGTTGCGCAGGACGGGCTCGTCTGCCAGCACCCCCTCAAACGAAAATTCAACGATCGTGGCCTCCGGCGCATCGTCCGCGCGGGTCCACGTCGTCGAGCGACGGCGCTCGGCAACCAGACGGTCAAGGTCAACGTCGGCGACGACCATATCACAGGTAAGCAGTTTGGTGGCGGCGAGCTTGGAGCCATTTTCGTAGATAAGGTTCTCGCCCGCAAAGACCATGTCGGTCGTGGACTCGCCCTCGCTCGCGTCCGCGTAGGCATAGGCGCAGTACAGGCGCGCGCTTTGGTTAGAGATAAGGCTGCGGCGGTAATCCGCCTTACCGATAATCTCGTCCGAGGCCGACGGGTTGAGGATCACCGTCGCACCGGCAAGCGCCATCTCGGTCGAAGGCGGCGCCGGCACCCACAGGTCCTCACAGACCTCAACGCCCAGCACCAGGTCCTCGGTGCCCTCATCACAGCAACGGTAGACAAGCCCCGAACCCAGCGGAACCGGACCCTGACCGGCAAATTCAACCCACACGGGATCCGCAGGCGCTGGAGCAAACCAACGGCGCTCATAGAACTCACCATAGTTGGGCAGATACTTCTTGGCCGACAGGCCCAAAAGCTCGCCCGCACAGCACACGGCGGCACAGTTGTAGATATTCTCGGCAACTGCAACGGGAAGACCGATGGTAAAGACAATCGGCAGCTCGCGGGTTTCATCGAGAATATGTGCCAGTGCGGTCTCGCAGGCATGCAGCAGCGTGCGGTTATGGAACAAGTCGGCCGCGGTATAGCCGGTCAGGTTAAGCTCGGGCAGCACCAGCGCGCGAACGCCACGTTCGGCAGCATCGCGAACAGCCGCCAGCGCAACCTCGGCATTGCCCTCGACATCGGCCACGCGAATCTGCGGCGACGCCGCCGCCACACGCAAAAAGCCATCAGACTGAGAAAGGTGAAGATTCATAAGAATGCTCCCGTGCGTAGACGCCATTCACAACAATTAGCAAGCCCTATTGTAGTTCAACCGCCGGGTGCAGCCGCATCCCACCAACTTGGTGAGCTATTGATGAGTTGATGGTATCTGTTAAATGTCACGTACGATTCACATCTGGTGGGTACTCTGATGGCTACATGAAACGAAGCAGATTTACACCGGGAGGACCCCGTATGACAACCAAGTACACCGACGCGCCGCGCACGCGCGTCATGACACCGGCATCGCTCAACAACGGCGTGCACGAGAACCATTCCATCGGACAGACCATGGCCATCGCGCCCAAAAAGGGCCTGTTCGACGACATTTCCATCCCCCAAATCATCGCCGGCGCCGCAGCTGCCGCCACGAGCGTTGCGCTTGCCTCCAAGATTGGTATCGCCGGTTCAGTAATTGGTGCCGCCGTGAGCTCGGTCATCACCGTTGTGTCCTCGCAGGTCTACCGCCACTTTATCTCTGCCAGCGCCGAAGCCCTCAAAGGTACGCACGCCGACGTCGACTACCCTGTCAGCGCCTATGAGCCCGTTGAGCTTAATGCCGAGGAGCACCTGGGCGGCGCCGCGACTGCACAGGAGATGCGCCAGGTTGCGGGGCGCGCGACCACGGCGCGCGTCGCCCCCAACAGCCTGCGCGCCAAGGCAGCGGCAGAGCGCAGCCAGACGCAAAAGAAGGTCATCGTCTTCTCGATCGCCATCGCCATCGTCGCGGTCATCGCCTGCGCTGGCGCCATCCTTATCACCACTGCCGGTGAGGGTCTGGGCGAGCGTCCCGAGCCAATCCTTTCGTCGCGCACGACCGAGCACGACGCGGATAGCTCCGTTCAATCGCAAAGCCAGCAGGACGACCCGCAGGGCACCTCCGCATCCACCGACTCGTCCTCGAACACTCCCGATCAATCGCAGGGCGTCGATTCCTCTGCGAACAACAGCGGCACGCAATCCGGCACGACCGACTCAAGCCAAACGACTGACAGCTCGCAGCCGAGCACGGGCGACCAGACGAGCGGCAATACATCGGGCACGGGATCTACCGACAACAGCAGCACTAACAGCTCGAGCGGAACCGCGTCCGGCACGGCATCTGACAGCTCGAGCCAAGGCACGGCATCGGGCAACTAAGCACGTTTGCCTCTCATAGATAACCGACCTGTATAACGGGCGCGAACCGGCAACGGTCGCGCCCGTTTGCCTTAGGTGCCGAGGTGGCACGCCCCGTGCGATGGTAAGATGCTTTGGTGTGTAAAGAGGAGATTTGCCATGAGCAAGACAATAGTTACGCCCGCACTATCGCTGGGCAACCACATCTATCTGTATCGCCTGCTGCGCGACGCGATTGGGTGCGGTAAGCAAACGTTTATGACGCAGGTCGAGGAGGCACTCGACGCTGGCGACATGACTGCTTATGACCTGGGCTTTGAGTCCACACGCGAGCTGCTCGAGGAGCTTGATGACTGTATTAAGCTGACCGTCTTTAAAGGCGGCCGCCTGTATGCCACCGTCATCGCCAACGAGGCCTGGGATACCGCCCTTGCCAAGGGCGAGGACAAGCCCAAGGCGGCCAAGGGCGCCAAGCAGTCCTACAAAAAGAAAAAGCGCGGCGAGAAGGACCTCAAGGCTGTGCGTCCCAAGCACGTCAAGCGTCCCGAGCCCGAGCCCGTGGCCGAAGTCGCTCCGGAGCCCGAGCCCGAGACAGAGATCGAAGTCGCTATTGAGGTAACAGCAGAAGCCGAAACCGAAATCGCCGCCACGACCGATCCCGAAGTCATATCCGAGCAGGAAGCCACTGTGGAGCTCAACGAAGCTCCCAAGTCGACAACCGAAGAAGCCGCTGACCAGCCCGAGACGCCTGCGTTCCAAAACAGCGATGTCTTTGGCGACGAGGCTGAGGACGACCAGCCCGAAGAGCCCGCAGAGCAGGACGCTACCGAGGCGGCATCGGAGCCCGAGGCACCGCAGCCTGCCATCTCGCTCACGGTCGTCTATGACCCCGAGAACGCCAATGCCGGCATCACCACCATGGCATCCACGCCCATCGAGGCAAAGTCGAGCGTCGAGAATGAGAGCGCGACGCAGGCTGAGGTTGAAACTGAAGCTGCAGACGCGCCCGTCACCGTGAAGCCCGCAGATTCCACAATCAAGCCGAAGACGACGCTGGAGTTCGCACCCGTCATCGAATCCGTGCCCGCCTCTGCTTGCGACCAAATTCCCGCACCGGCACCGGCTTCGGTACTCGCAGAGGCCCCAACCCCCGCACCCGTAGCGCCCGCCATCCCCGAGGACTTCCCCGTCGATTTCGCAACCGAGGTCTTCTGCCCCGGCCCGCTTCTGCACCAGCTGTCGACCTATCTCCCCTACGGAGCCGATACCCTCGGCATTGTCGGCGAGTACTACTGGATCGCCCGCGAGCGCGGTACCATCGAGGCCGCGCGAAACCGCGCAAGCTTCCCCCTGCGCTACACGCAGGCCGGCGAGCGGCACGAAGTCACCGTGCGCATCCGCCGCAACACCACCGGCGGTCTCGGAGCCGCCTGGACCATCGATAAGGTCGAAGAACCCGAGCAGTAACGATAAACGGCTCAAATCAAAATCAGGATTTGAGCCGCTTTTATTAGCATTCATCGATGTTTCGTGACCAACAGCGAGCGGGCCGCAAGAGTCCCAGGTTGCCGTGAAAGAGGAGCGACGCGTACTTCGGTACGCGAGCGACGGTTTGAACGGCAAGATGGGGTGCTTGCGGCCCGCGCAGCGTCGAGCAGTTACGCGGTTTAGTAAAACCGCGTAACAAATTAGTCACGCGTCAGCTTGCGGTGAATACGATGCGGCTGGGCTGCGTCCTCGCCCAGACGCTCGATACGATTGGCCTGATAGGCCTCAAAGTTGCCCTCGAACCAATACCAGTTGCCCGGGTTCTCGTCGGTGCCCTCCCACGCCAGAATGTGCGTGGCGACGCGGTCCAGGAACATACGGTCGTGGCTAATGACCACCGAGCAGCCCGGGAACTCGAGCAGTGCCGCTTCGAGCGAGGACAGCGTCTCGACATCGAGGTCGTTCGTGGGCTCGTCGAGGAGCAGCAGGTTGCCGCCCTGCTTGAGCGTGAGCGCCAGGTTCAGACGGTTGCGCTCGCCACCGGAGAGCACACCAGCGCGCTTCTGCTGGTCTTGGCCCTTAAAGCCAAAGCTCGCCACATAAGCACGGCTCGGAACCTCGGTCTCGCCGACCATCATGTGGTCCAGTCCGTCCGAGACGACCTCCCACAGGTTCTTATCGGGGTCGATGCCGGAACGGTTCTGATCGACATAGGAGATCTTGACGGTCTCACCTACCTCGAGCTCGCCCGAAGTCAGCGGCTCCAGACCCACAATCGTCTTGAACAGCGTGGTCTTACCGACGCCGTTGGGGCCGATGACGCCCACGATGCCGTTGCGCGGCAGGGTGAACGAAAGGTCGTCGATAAGCACACGACCGTCGAATTCCTTGTGCAGATGATGAGCCTCAAGCACCTTGTTGCCCAGACGCGGGCCCACAGGGATGCGGATGTCGGTCCAGTCGAGCTTCTGGCTTGCGCGGGCCTCGGCCTCCATCTCCTCATAGCGAGCCAGACGGGCCTTGTTCTTGGCCTGGCGGGCCTTGGGCGAGCTGCGCACCCACTCGAGCTCGG
>CALGZY010000010.1 GCA_937934355.1 uncultured Collinsella sp.
GCTTGATGGACGAAGAAGAAACGCTCCCCTTAGGCGGATTCGAAGCAGCCATAAGACCCTCCCATGAACAATCCGGCCCAACAAGCCCGGATGAAACACGTGCTACATCAGTATACAGGGGAGTGGGATGAAAAAAACGGAGTCGACAGCGTGAACTGTCGGCTCCGGATTGCTTGCCTTAGAGGCCGTACACTTCGACCATAGCTTCGCCAATGCGATGGGGCACGCCGGTGACGAGTGCGTTGCCCATGCAGAAGGCTCGATGGCCGTCGGTCATGCCCGTATCGGTCCAGCCTTTCGGGAATCCCTGAAGCTGATCGAGCTCGTCGGGAACAAGACGGCGGAAACGGCCATCGGGACATTCGATGACGTGCTTGAAGCGGCTCGCTCCTGTGCCGCCTTCTCCTGTGAGGATGGTGCGGCTCGGCTTGTCGGTGGCATCCGGGAAGCTCATGGCTCCCTCGGAATACGTGTACGTAAAGCCTGTCTTTTTGTTAGTGCGCTCTTCGCGCTTGCTGCCCTTAAGGTAGCGCCAGTCGGGAAGCTTTTCGTCGGAGATGTAGAACTGCTCCGGGACATCAGCTTCGTCGACAAGCACGTCGCCAAGCACGTGGCGCTTACCGTGATAGTCTTCGGCAAAGTCGCAGGTCAGAACATGACAGCCCTGCATGACGCCAGCATTCTTGAATTGAGAGGTCTTTTGGCCGACGCCAAAACGAGTTGAGTTCTCGTAGGGGTCGGGTAAAACGTCGAGCTCGGACATCTCGTCGGGATAGATGGCGGGGAAGGCTTTAGCCATGACGCCGTTGTGCATGCGATCAACGAGATCAACCTTGCCAGCGTCCTTTTCGCAGAAGATATAAACACGCTTGCGACGCTGGGGGAAACCGTATTCGGCAGAGTTGACCACGCGCCATTCGACCGTGTAGTCGAGGTCGGCAAGACAGCTTAGGATGATGGCGAAGTCGCGACCGCGTTGAGACGCGGGCGACTTGAGCAGGCGGTCGACGTTCTCAAAGAGACCGAACTTGGGCTTCTTCATTTCGAGGAAGTGATAGATGTCCCACCAGAGGACACCCTTCTTTCCTTCGATGCCGTGTGCCTGATTGAGCGGACGCGCGACAGAGTAGTCTTGACAGGGGAAACCGCCAACGACCATTTGGACATTGGGGATTTCGATTTCGCCCGCTTCGGCTTGTTCCAAGACCCTATTAATGTCTTCGTTGACAACGGAATCATCGCCGAAGCGATCCATGTAGCAACGGGCCGCGAACTGACGCGCTTTGGTTCCGGGCGGTTCCCACTGATTTGCCCAAATGGTGCGGAAGGGGCCGGCTGGTTTCATATAAAACTCGGGATGTCGAGGGTCGGCATAGCCTTCGAGACCTAAACGAAATCCACCGACGCCCGCAAAAAGCTCGGCAATATTAATCTCAGACACGTTTCTCCAATCGCTGCTGTGTCCGTTTATGGTGCTCACAACAATAGCCGATCGAGGGGACAAGATCAAGACCTCAATTTTCTGGGCGTTAGTAGTTGCTCTGAACTACTATGGGGTTAGTTGCGAGTTTCGGAGGTATCCCGTGTCCAAGAAGCGCCTCGATTTCAAGCGCATGCTTGACGATACTGATTTTTCTGACCCTTCAAGCATTGAGCGCTACGCTGCCAATCTCGACGGCATGACGTTCCGCGATATTCTCGAGCTCGGTATTGCCCCGGAAGGGGAGAGTGCGCCCAAGGACTTTGGCTCCAAAAAGTACAAAGGCGGTATGGGTACTCTTATCGAGGAGCGCTACTTTGGCTACAAGGCCAATAGCGACGACCGTCCCGATTTTCCCGAGGCGGGCGTTGAGCTCAAGGCAACGTGTTTCGATGTGCTCAAGAATGGCCGTAAGTCTGCGGGTGAGCGTCTTGTCCTGACCATGATCCCTTACGACCGTCCTGTTTCGCTCGACTATGACAATTCTCACCTCAAGACTAAGCTCAGCAATATTCTGTTGATTTATTACGGCCGAGATCGTTCTATCGACAAATATGACCAGCGTATCGAGCGCGCTGTCATGGTGCGTCTTCCCGAAAAAGACATGAAAATCATTCGCGCCGACTACGAGAAGATTATTTCCTATATTCAGGATGGCCGTGCGGACGAGCTTTCAGAAGGCATGACGACTTATCTGGGTGCTTGCACGAAGGGCGCAACTGAGGCCACGATGTGGGCGGACCAGTATTATGAATACTTCAATACCGATACGGGTGAGATTGAGCGTCATCGCGCAAAGCGTCGCGCCTTTTCCCTCAAGCGCTCGTATATGGACTATGTGCTCCATACTTATGTCCTCGGTGCTCCGCGAGTCGGGGAGAGCATTGTTCAGGACGATGGCAAGTCTATCGATTTCGAAAGTTACGTAACTGGACTTATCGAGCAACACTATGGCGAAACTGATCGTCAGATTGCGGAGCAATACGGGTTGGAGTACACGGGCAATAAGGCGCAATGGACAACGCTCGTCTATCGTATGCTCGGAATCAAAAACAATGCTGCCGAGGAATTCGTCAAGGCAGGCATTTCCGTCCGAACCGTTCGAGTTAACAACAGGGGGCACATCGAACAAGCTATGTCGTTCCCACCGTTTGAGTTCAAGCGTTTAATTGAGGAAGACTGGGAAACGTCGCCTTTTCATGCATGCCTTGAGACTAATCGCTTCTTCTTCGTTGTGTTTCGCGAGGACCACGATGGCGTGCTGCGTCTCGACCGTTGTTTGTTCTGGGCGATGGGAGAAAACGAAATCGAAGGCCCTGCGAAAGCTTGTTGGGATGAGACGCGAAAGGTAATACGTGAGGGCGTTGAGCTCAATCCGTATCGGGATGCGAGCGGAAAGCTCAAAGTGACTAACAATCTGCCCGGTATGGCGGACAACCCAATTGTTCACGTTCGTCCGCATACGTCAAAAGCGGCTTACAAGTTTGCCGATGGAACAGAGATCGGTGACATCGCAAGGAATGCTTACGAACTGCCCGACGGGCGTTGGATGACGAAGCAATCGTTCTGGTTCAACAAGGGCTACCTGGAGCATATTCTGGGGCTGTAGCGTTTTCGCATGGGATTCTCAACGGCGTTCTGTTCGTAACGTCGCTATTTCTGATCGCGGCTCCGCCTCGCCATTACCTATGACGAGGCGGAGCCGTAGCTTTGATGACTAAATTGCCAGTCAAGATAATCAAATGAGCTGAGATGCACCGCCCTACGCCCGCAGCGCTCCAATGGGGAACGCGTAGACATCGTGCTCGGCGCGTTATGCTTCGCACTTCCTCATTTCTATAAAGGGTTTTCTCCAACTAATTTGAAAATGGTGACGCATATGCAGCTGACGGAAAGTCAATACATGTAATATTACAAGTATCAGACTGTCAGGAGGTAATGATGGATGAAAAGCCGCTATATCTTCAGGTTGAAGACCGTTTAAAGGCGAATATTGAATCGGGTGCCTGGGGGCCTGGTGAGCAAGTCCCGGGAGAACAGATTTTGTGCAAGCAGTTTGGCGTCAGCCGCGTGACGCTGCGACACGCATTGGCGAATCTTGTAAATGAAGGCCTGATGGTAAAAGAGCATGGGCGAGGCACATTCGTTGCAGATAACGAGAGTACGTCTGCTGCTTCTGACGGACATGCACGTTCTTCTGTCAGCTTTTCCGATCTTTGCCGATTGCAGGGAAAGGAGCCGTCTGCACGGATTGTGTCCGCCTCTCTCGAAGCGGATTGTCCAAAGGAAGTGGTTTCATTTCTGGGCCTAGACAATTCGCCTGCTTTTAAGCTCTGTCGCGTTAGGTTTTCCGATGGTAGGCCGGTACTGTCCGAAACCAATTACTTTCGAGCTTCCTTCGCGTTCTTGGCCGAACACGATCTCGAAGGGTCTTTATACGAACTTTTGCAGCGCCATGGCGTGATGCCGGGGGAACTTACTCGTCGTATAGGAATTGTCTATGCGGACGATCGAGACGCTGAGCTCCTCAAGGTCGACCTTGGTTCGGCTCTGCTATTCAATAGGTCCTTCGTTAAAGATTCGGAAGGGCATCCGCTGCATGTTGCCGATCAGCATGCCATTGCCGACGATCCGGGTCTTTATCAGTTTTACGCATAGAAGCGCTTGCCGCTTACGACTCTAAACTGCCGTTCGCGGGAAAACGACAGTTTTTTCTTGACTACGCTGCAGCGTGGATTATTCTCTAATTAATACATGTAGTAGGACATGTATTAATACAAAGGAGTAGCGATGAAAGAAGAGAAAATCGTCCAGGACCTGCTCGCCAAGGATTTCCATCCCAAGAACGTTTACTTCGTGGCTTGCGGAGGGTCTCTCCTTGCTCAGTATCCGGCCTTCTACTTGATTCAGCGCGAGGGCAAGGGTATCGACGCACAGATGATTACGAGTAACGAATTCGTGCACGCCACCCCGAAGGCCCTGGATGAGAACTCCATTGCCGTATTCTGCTCGCTCTCGGGAACCCCCGAGACCATGGTGGCGACCGAGGTCGCGAAGAATGCCGGGGCGATTACGATTGCCTATTGCCATGATCCCAATGCCAATATGAGCAAGATTGCTGATTACCACGTCCCCTTTAACACAATCTTTAATCCCGAGACTAAATATATGGAGAGCAACGCCGCTCCTATTCTCAAGCTCGCCTTTGAGATCCTCTCTGCTTTCGATGGCTATGAGTATCTGAATGACGCTAACGCGGCGTTTGATATGCTGCAGGACGTTGTGAATGAGGTCGTTCGTTATATCGAGCCCCGCGCGCAAGAGTTTGCCCGTTCGCACAAGGACGATAAGATTATCGTACCGCTTGCTGGCGGCCCTGCCCTGGGTGTCGGCTATGGTTTCTCCATTTGCAGCTTGATGGAGATGCAATGGGTCCATGCGCCCCTCATCAATACCGGCGAGTTCTTCCATGGGCCGTTTGAGATTGTGGACCGAACTACTCCCTTCGTTCTGTTTATGAGTGATGGCCGAAATCGTTCCAACGATGAGCGTGCAAAGAAGTTCCTTGATGAATATGCCGACCGCGTCACGGTGCTGGATGCGAAGGAGCTCTATATCAATCAATTCCCGGCAAGCGTCTGCGAGTTCTTCAATCACTTTGTGTTTGATGCGGCACAGCGTAGGCTCTGTCTGCACTCGGGGATATCAGGAAACACGATCTGATGACGCGCCGTTATATGTGGCATGTCGAGTATTAAACGCCTGGTTTTATCGACTCGCTTTTAGGAATGGGTGACAATTATGATCGTCGCAACGAGGGTGGATGAGAGACTTATCCATGGACAGGTTGCCGTATCTTGGCTGTCTGCATTAGGGGCTGATTGCATTCTTGTTGCAAATGACGAGGTTGCTGCAGATGATGCCCAACGCGCAATACTGAAAATGGCAAAGCCTTCTGGATGCAAGCTTGTAATAAAAGGACTTGATGATTCGATTGCGGCGATCAGAAGTGGCATAACGGACAAATACCGTCTGTTTATAGTCGTCAAAACCGTAAAAGATGCTTGCCTTCTCGCTCAAGGGTGCCCAGATATTAAGGCAATTAATCTGGGAAACGTCATACCGAGAGAGGGAACCCGACAAATTAGTCGGTGCGTTTACGTTTCTCCGGACGAAGAGAAGAGCCTTGTTGCGCTTGTTGAGGCGGGAGTCGATATCGTAATTCGGAGTTTGCCAGGAGATAAGGCATTGCGACTGGCGGAGGCTCTGTAGGCCTTTAGCGCAGACAGATATTTGTGCTAAGGAAAGGAGATGCAATGGACATTCTGTTGATCTTTCTTATTTCATGCTTTAGCTACTCGAATTGGTTTCTTGGTAAATCAATGCTTGATAGACCCCTGATAACGGGAACAATTGTGGGTCTCGCATTCGGTGATTTGGCAAGTGGCTGTATTATCGGCGCCACGATTGAGCTGGCCCTTATGGGCGCTCAGGGAATCGGAGCGGCTGCGCCTCCTGACGTGATTTCCGGTGGCATTTTGGGCACTGCGTTTGCGATCATTTCCCATTCAGATGCTGGCGCCGGCGTTGCTTTGGCAATCCCAATTTCAATGCTCGGAATGGTAATCAGGAATTTTTGCTACATCGTTCTGATTCCTCTTATTAATCGCGCCGCCGATGGATATGCCGAACGAGGAGACGTTGACGGGGTGTGCAGGACCCATCTTATCTCTAGCTTCTTCGGGTTCATTATTCCCCAGGCGCTGTATGTGACCGCAGCTTATGCGCTGGGTGCTCCGGTTATGGAAGGCGTACTTGCGGCTATTCCCGAATTTGTCCAGCATGGCTTGACGGTTGCCGCAGGCATTTTGCCCGCCCTCGGCTTTGTCATTCTGCTTAGGACCATCATGGACCGGAAATTGTTGCCTTATTTGATCTTTGGATTCGTTCTCAGTGCGTATCTGGGCTTGCCAATCTTGGGTGTTTCGCTCATCGCCGCCGGAATTGTGCTGTTGATGGTATTTAAAGATCGCGAATCCGCTGTCGCTGTTACGGCTTCTGTGGAAGGAGACGACGATGAGTTCTAAAGAAGGTGGATCGAAAATCACCAAGTCCGATCTCAATAAAATTTTCCTACGCTCAATGACATTCGAGGGGTCCTGGGATTACGAGCGGCAAATGTACCTTGCGAATGCATTTACGCTTGGCCCAATTATCAAGAAGCTGTATCCGTCGAAAGAAGATCGCGCAGACGCATTGAAGCGCCATCTTGAGTTCTTTAACATCACTCCCTATCTCGCGACACTGGTTTGTGGAATTGTGACAGCAATGGAGGA
>CALGZY010000011.1 GCA_937934355.1 uncultured Collinsella sp.
TGCCGCGTGCGATGGGCTTGTAATAAGAGGAGAAGCATGTCGAAACAAGCGGTCGTTGGAATCTTGGCGCATGTCGATGCCGGCAAGACCACGCTGGCCGAGGCCATGCTGTTTAACGCGGGTCGCATTCGCAAGCGCGGACGCGTGGACGATGGCAATTCGCATCTGGACACTAATGCGATCGAGCGCGAGCGCGGTATTACGATTTTCTCGTCGCAGGCCGTGCTCGACCATGGCGATACCCACGTCATGCTCGTGGATGCACCGGGGCATGTCGATTTTTCTGCCGAGGCGGAGCGCACGCTGCGCGCACTCGACTACGCGATTTTGGTTGTGGGCGCCAACGACGGCGTGCAGGGGCACACCGAAACCCTGTGGCGCCTGCTTGCGCGCTATGACATCCCGACGTTCATCTTCATCAACAAAATCGATTTGGAGAATCCCGGCCGCGATGTTTTGCTGGCACAACTTAGGCAACGTCTTTCCGAGGGCTGCCTGGATGCCAACGAACTGCTGGCGGGCGGCGCCGTTCAGGAGGACGCTGCTGCGTTGGACGAGGCGGCGCTCGAGGAGTTTCTCGAGATGGGTGAGCTTTCCGCCGCGACGCTGTCGCGCATGGTTGCCGAGCGCAAGCTCTTTCCCTGCTTTGCCGGCTCGGCGCTCAAGGACCAAGGCGTGGACGAGCTGCTGGATGGCATATGCGCGCTGATGCGCGAACAGGCGTGGCTCCCGGAGTTTGCCGCGCGCGTCTATCGTGTCAGCCGCGGGGATCACGGCGAGCGTTTGGCTTGGGTTAAAGTGACCGGCGGCACGTTGCATGCCAAGCAGATGATTGACGGACGTTCCGGTGCCGAGGCATGGGAGCAAAAGATCGACCAGGTGCGCATCTATAACGGCGAGAAGTATGAGCTTGCCCAAGAAGTTGCTGCTGGCGGTATTTGTGCCGTGACGGGTCTTGCGCACGTTCGCCCGGGGGACGCCCTGGGCGCGGAGCCCGCGGGCGATGCGCCCGTCATCGCTCCGGTCCTCACCTATACGGTGCTGCCGGGCGAATACGACGTCCATGCGGTGTTCAAGGCGTTGACTG
>CALGZY010000012.1 GCA_937934355.1 uncultured Collinsella sp.
ACCCCACGGTGGCGCATTTTACGATTGAGCATGACGGCATTGTCGAGGAGCTCGATGGCATCTGCTGCATGGCCGGCAACACCTCGGTCATTCAAAACGATATCCACCTGTTCCCCGATTGCCGCATGAACGACGGCATGGTCGACATCGCGGTCATCGAGCCCGTGCGCACCGTGCAGCTGTTGCCTACTGTAATCACCGCTGCGCTTGACCCCGCCGGCAAGGTACTCGGGCGCCCGCAGTTCAAGATCATCCAGACCAAGGAAGCCAAGATCACCTGTACGCCGTCGCTGGGCATGCAGTTCGATGGCGAGATTATCTCCAGCAACTCGGGCGTCTTTGGTGCCCGCGCGCTTCCGCAATGCCTAAACCTCATCGTCGACGAATTCTCACCGCTCGGAAAATAGGAGGACCCCATGAACGACAATCCCCTGATCGGCTTTATTGTCATCGTCTTGGCCATGCTCGTCGGTTACGCCATCAACGTGATTCACCGCCGAAAGAAGTAAATCTACATTGGTATGATATTCATCCAATTATCGTCTCCCCTGCCGTTTATGCATTTGCCAAACAGCAGGGGATTTTCATTTCGGGCATTCTCGGCTACTTTATTCGACTACAGTAATTACAGGGCGTCTTTATTAAAGTAAAGCTATATGCTGAGTACAATTAACCGCTCATCGCATATTTCATCACGCTTATCGAGTAAGTATTTTTCATAGATGAATATTGTTTCCAGTTCGTTACGCTAATGAGGTGTCTTTATTGGCTGAAGCCCTCTGGCGACAGAGGGCTTTCGCACGCTGGGAGGGAAAATGAGGAAAACTCACCCCGTCAACGCGCTCAAGAAGCTTGGCATAGGCCTCGCCTTTGGAGCTGCAACCATCATGTCCATGCCGACGTCTGCGCTCGCCTGCACGCAGATGTACATGGGCAAGAACCTTACGGCCGACGGCAACACGTACTACGGCCGCGCCGAGGACTTTGGCCCGCGCTACCTCAAGCACTTTGGCATTGAGCCGTCGCATGCCCCCGGGTATACCTACGGCTCAGACGAGTCCGACTTCTCATACAGGTCGACCAAGACTACATATCGTTATAGCTACGTGCGCGATCATCCTTCGCAGTGGCACGGGCGCTATGATGCCTACTCTGAGGCAGGCATCAACGAGAAGGGCGTGTCCTGCTCCGCAACGCTGACCACCAACATGAACGATAAAGCCGCCAAGGCAGACCCCCTGACCGACACTGGCATTGGCGAGTATAGCTACGGCAGCGTTATCTTAGGCGAAAGTGCCAAAGCACGTGAGGGTGTCGAGCTCCTCGGCAAGATCATCGACGAGCAGGGCGCCAACGGCAACGATCAGATTATCATCGCCGACAGCAACGAGACTTGGCTGTTTGCCGCACTTTCCGGCCACCAGTGGATCGCCATGAAGCTCGCCGATGACGTCGCCTCACTCAACCCCAACATCGGCGGACTCAATTACGATGTCAACCTTGATGACGCCGAGAACTGCCTCCACTCCGAGGGCATCCAGACCATGCCCGAGAAAAATGGCTTCGCCGAGTACACCGACGGCAAGCTCGACGTTGCCAAGACCTATGGCAAAAGCGTCGCCGATTCCGGCGTTCATCAGTGGACTCGCTATGTCCAGGGCCGCGATTACTTCATGGCCCCGTTGACCAAGGGTGCGGATTACGACATCGTCACGGTTAAACCGAAAAAAGGCCCCGACCAAATCGGAGCCATGGTCAGCGAGATCCAGCCCCTGTTCTTCAAGCCCGGCAAGTCCGACTGGAACACCTTTGAGATGATCCGTGCATTTGGCAACCGCGGCGAAAATGTCCCCGGCCTCAACGCCAACACCGACGGTGTCTACGCCATCGGCACCGAAAGAAGCACCGAAACCAACCTCTTCCAGATCCGTCAGGGCATGGACCCCGAGATCGCGACCATTCAGTGGGAGATGCTCTCCCGCGCCGCCTACTCCGTCGCTATTCCTCTGTACTCTGCACTGCTCACCGAGGTCAGCCCCTACTTCAGCAATCAGGATGTCTCCTACGATCACTGCGAAGAGACGGACATCGTGAACAACGAGGAGCCCGAGAACTCCATCAACTACGTCCTCATGGACATTAGTTCCCTCTGCTACGAGCACCGCGAGCAGCTCGGCACCGGCGTTCGCGCCTACCTCGACGCTCTCCAGAACGAGCTCATCGAGCAGAACCTCCAGGTCGACAAGGCCATGCAGGCTGCCGAGGGCACCGAGGCCCGCACCGCCTTGGCCAACAAGGCTGGCAAGGCTGCCACCGAGAACACCTACGTCAAGTGCAAGGCCCTGCTCCAGGAGATGCGCGCCTATCTGAAGGCTGGGGATTTCAGCACGCCCTTCACCCCGAGCGACCTGAACACCGAGACCCATGGCCTCAAGGAGTCCATCACCTACGCCAAGGACGCTCTTGCCACCGACCCGGTAACCCCGGATCAGCCTGGCACTCCCGAGCAGCCTGGTACTCCTGAGCAGCCCGGTACCCCCGAGCAGCCCGGTACCCCCGAGCAGCCCGGTAAGCCCGAGCAGCCCACCACCAAGCCCGAGAAGCCTGGCAAGTCGGACACCACGACCACGGTAACCACCAACAAGACGAACACCAAGGGCGGCCTGCCCACCACCGGTGATCGTTTTGATGGCCGCGTGGTGGCTGCATTCGCCATCGCTGGCGTTGCCGTCATCTCCGCGGGCGGTTACTTCCTCTACCGTCGCAATAAGGAGTAACGTCTTAGCTGAGCGGGCAAGGCAGCAATGGCAGCCTCGCCCGCTCAGCCCGCTCTTTTGACCGGTGGGGAACCCGCATGAAATCTTTTTCAAAAAGATTTCCCCGCATACACTTCGCTGTGCTATAGTGCAGCGCAACAGCAACTAGGTGCGACCGCGCCACGGCATCACGAAAGGAGCCACCAACATGAAGAACACGATGAAGTCTCTCAACAACTGGTGGTGGCGTGATGCGAATACGATCGGTCGACGGTGAGTCCCTCACGCCTGTTTTGCGCTCTAGGTGATTGGAAGGCCTCCGGTTTCGACCGGGGGCCTTTTTCTATCTCGAGCCCGATCGCATTCGCATCACGCGCCTCCGCTTTCTTCTCTTGCACTTCCCCTCCGAAAGGATTTTCACCATGTCTCAGAACACCACCACCGCCCAGCCCCGCACCGTCCAGACCGCCGACCGCGGCAAACTCGACGTCCGTGCCCTCGTCTTGCTCGCCATCCTGCTTGCCGCCGGCTTCATCCTCAACTTCACCGTCGGCAAGGCCATCTCCGGCATCTCGGGCGGCATGATCAGCCCCGAGTTCATCATCTCGGCCTTCTGCCTCACCATCCTGGTCGTTCGCCCCAACATCGGTCAGGCACTCGTCATCGGCCTGATCTCGGCCGCCGTGATCCAGATCACCACCACCTCGCCGTTTGTCGATTTTGCCGCCGAGGGCATCGCTGCCATGCTCATGGCCGTCATTGTCAACGCTGCCGCCAAGGACGGCCAGGTTAAGCCCGCCGTCGCCATCGTCGCAGCCTTCGTGACCACCTTTGTCTCGGGCGTCATCTTCATGGTCATCAAGATGGCCATGCTCGGCGTGGTGAGCGAGCTCGCCGCTGCCATGCTGCCCGTCGTCGCCATGACCGCCGTCTTTAACGCCATCCTGGTCGGCGCTCTCTACCTGCCCATCCAGAAGTCCCTTAAGCTCAACTAACCTGCCCGGCTTTACGAGCCACCCCATCTTGGCGTTCATTCGTCGCTCGCGTACCCAAGTACGCTTCGTTCCTCTTTCGCGCCAACCTGGGGCGCCTCGTAAAGCCGCCTCCGTACTTCACCACCAAAGACTGTCCCAAGCAACTAGCTTTTGGGGACGTTCTTAATTGACTAGTCATTTAAGAACGTCCCCGATGACTATGAAAGGTATCCATGGAAACGATCATCAACGTCGACGATGTCTCGTTCTCCTATGGCACGCAAGCCGAGCAGGCGCTCAGCCACGTTTCGCTCAGCGTGAACAGGGGAGATTTCATCGGCATCATCGGGCCCTCGGGCGCCGGTAAGTCCACACTTGCCGCCTGTCTGTCGGGCGCCGTACCTCACCACTACACCGGCGCCTTTTATGGCTCCGTGTTAGTTGACGGCCACGACACCTGCGAGGTCTCGCTCACCGACATATCGCAGATCGTCGGCAGCGTGTTGCAGGACATCGATACCCAGATGGTCGCTTCGGTCGTTGAGGACGAAATGCTCTTTGGCCTCGAGAACTTTGGCGTTCCGCACGACCAGATCGAGCAGCGCTTGAGCGAGACGCTTAAGACCGTCGGTATCAGCGACCTGCGCGACCGCGAGATCCCCACGCTTTCGGGCGGCCAAAAGCAAAAGGTTGCCATCGCCGCCATCCTCGCCATGCGTCCGCGCGTGCTCGTGCTCGACGAACCCACCGCGGCGCTCGACCCCGCCAGCTCCACGCTGGTCTTCGAGACCCTGCGTGAGGCCAACCGTGCACTCGGCATCACCATCGTTGTCGTTGAGCAAAAAGTCGCCCTGCTTTCGGAGTATTGCAACCACGTGCTCGTGCTCAATCATGGCGAAATCGCGCTACAGGGCGAGCCGCACGAGGTCTTCGCGCACGCCGACGAGCTCCGTGCCATCGGCGTCGATTGCCCGCGTGTCACGCGCATTTTCAACAGCCTCGAGGCCGACGGCCTGGCCAGCGGCACTCCCTGTTTGGATGTTGATGAGGCCGAGCGCCTGATTACGGGCATCGTCGACCCCGCACACGCAAGCAGCGACGTTCAGGCACCCACGGGCTCACCGCACGCACCGTCGTTGCGCCCGCACGCCAAGGACGCCGAGCCCGCGCTCGCCTTCGATCACGTTGAGTTTGCCTATCCCAATGGCGGCGCCGCCGTCCACGACCTCAACTTGACCCTCTATCCCGGCGAGCTCGTGGGCATCGTCGGCCAAAACGGCGCCGGCAAGACCACGCTCACCAAGCTGCTCACAGGCCTGCTTAAGCCCGCCTCGGGCAGCGTGCGCGTCACGGGACTGGATACCGCAGCCGTTCCCACGAGCCGCATCGCCCGCGAAGTCGCAACCCTCTTCCAAAACCCCGACCGCCAGATCTGCAAGGACACCGTGCTCGACGAGGTCGCCTTTGGCCTGGAGCTTGCCGGCATCGACCGTGCCGAGGCGCTGCGTCGCGCCCAGCTCGTCATCGACCGCTTTGGTTTGCCGGCCGACGAGGCGCCCTTCTCGCTCTCGCGCGGCCAGCGCCAGATGGTGGCACTCGCCTCCGTCGTGGTCGTAGAGCCCAAAATCGTGGTGCTCGACGAGCCTACGAGCGGCCTTGACTACCGCGAGTGCATGACCGTGATGGAAACGGTGCGCACCATGGCCGAGCGCGGCTGCGCTGTAATCATGGTCTGCCACGACATGGAAGTCGTCTCCGACTTTGCCGAGCGCATCGTAGTCATGGCCGACGGCCGCATCCTCGAGCGCGGCCGCACGCACGAACTGTTCTCGAACATCGAGCTCATGCAGCGAGCCTACGTTGAGCCGCCCCAGGTCATAGAGCTTTCTCGTCGCCTGGCATCCTCCGTCTCTCCCGCCTTTGCACAAGTGAGCGAGGTCACCGATATCGTTCGCATTACCGAGGAGATGGTCCACCGTGGTTAACGTCATCGACTATATGCCGGGCGATACACTGCTGCACCGCTTGAACCCGGTCGTCAAACTGGGCCTTGCCGCCGCCATCATCATCGGCATCTTCCTGTCCGATACCTACGTGGCGTTGTTGGGCTTTTTGGCGCTCACCCTTGCACTGGGCGCCTACGCCGGCGTCGTCAACCGTCTGCTCTCGCTACTCAAGCTGCTGATTCCGCTCGCGCTCATCATGCTGGTGCTTCAGCTGGCTTTTATGCGCGACGGCAACATGGTGTGGGGCTTTATCACCGACACGGGCCTCATTACCGGATCGAAGGCCTGCCTACGCCTGTTGGGCGTGGCGCTGCCACTCATCCTCATGCTTATGGTGACCAAGCTCAACGACCTCGCCAACGCTTGCGTCGAGGTGCTGCACGTGCCATATCGCTATGCCTTCACCTTTACCACGGCGCTGCGTTTTGTGCCGGTATTTGGCCAGGAAATGAACGCCATCATGGAGGCGCAGACTGCACGCGGCGTCGAATACGACACTAAGAATCCCGTCAAGAAACTCAAACTCATGCTGCCGCTGTGTGTGCCGCTGCTTATCTCGAGCGTGGGCAAGACCGATGCCACCGCGCTTGCCGCCGAGCAGCGCGGCTTCTACCTGCGCACGCGTGCGAGTTCGTATAAGCGCTACCCCATCAAAGGCTTGGACATTGCCGTACTTATCATCAGCATCGCCCTTATCGCCATCGGCTTCCTCTTCTAGTTCACCACCGACAGCAACCGCCCAACGCAAAAGGCCTCGGCTCGCACCAAACGAGCCGAGGCCTTTACTGTTTCACCAGATAAAACCTACCAAAATAAACCTGTCCCTTTTTGGCGGGTCGGAAGCTAGAGGCGGTAGGGGGCGCCGCTGCGGATGATGGATTCGCGCACCAGGACGTCCATGGCGTCGAGGGTGATCTCGGGCATCTCTCGGTACTTCTGCAGCACCGATAGCTCGGTGCAGGCCAGAATGACGCGGTCGCAGCCGCTACGGGCGAACTCCCACATCACGCGGTCGAACTTATCCATATCGGGCTCACGTCCGGCCTTCACATCATCGTAGATAAGCGACATCACATCGTTCTGACGTTTCTCGCTGGGATAGACGACCTCAACACCCGCAGCCTTACATTCGCGGCCGTAGACGCCCGCGCCCACGGTACCGTCGGTGCCCATGATGCCAATCTTGTGCACCGGCTCGGCCGGCATACTCAGGTTGGGGTCGAACTCGCACTCCCCCATCACCGCACCGGCCAGAGCATAGCGCACCGACTCACGCGGCATGTGGATAATCGGCACCTTCGTAAACGACTGGATCTGGTCGTAGAAGTAGTGCGACGTGTTGCAGGGAATGGCAATGTGCGCACAGCCCAGCGACTCGAGTGCCTGGGCACACTCTTTCATGGTCGCCAGCAGCTTGGCATGCTCGCCGGTCTTAATAGCCAGCGTGCGGTCGGGCATGGTCGACTTGGAGAGCACCACCATGTCGATATGTTCCTGATCGCAGGCAGCAGCCGTATGACGCACCACCTGGTCGTAGTAATACGACGTGGCCTCGGCGCCCATGCCGCCGATAACTCCCAGCTTTTCCATCGCCGCCTCCTTGGTGACGCTTGCGCAATTGCGCGTATCATACCCGCGCCCGCCCGATGCAAACCGGGCGGGCGCCGCGCTCATCTACTTGTAATACGTCTTGAACAGCTTAAAGTGGCGCAGCTTGGTGTGCCACATGCGCAGCCAGCGGTTAAAGACAAAGTCGCCCTTCATAAACGAAGGGTCGGCGCCCTTGCCTTCCTTGTCCAGGCGATGCACCTTAGCACGCAGCTCGGGATCCTTGACGTACTTGTCGACGACGCCCATGGGGACGACCATCCACAGCGCCTCGTCCTGCGCCGTCACAAACTCCGGCTCAAACGGGCGGTTGAACACATACTCGTCCACCACATACTTGGCAACGTTAAAGCCGCTGTTGGTGACGTAGTAGTTGCTGCGGCCCTGGCGCGTGTTGAAATCGAAGAACTTAAACGAGCCGTCGCGCTCGTCGTACTTAACGTCAAAGTTGGAATAGCCCACAAAGTGAAGGTCCTCGAGCAGCTTGCGCACGCCGCCCATGAGCTCGTCGTTGGGCTCGGTGATGATACAGGCATGGTTGCCAACACCGTGGGGCTGATGCTCCTCGAGCAGCACATGGCCCAGGCACATCATGCGCACCTTACCGTTGCGGTCGGAATAGCTGGTGAGCACGCGCATGTACTCGTCGTTGCCGGGCACGCGGTCCTGCAAGATCAGATCGTCGGTGTAGCCGCTGGCATACGAATCGCAAATGACCTGTTCCAGCTCGGCGCGGTCGGCAATCTCATAGGCCTTCTTCTGGCCCTCGAACTCGTGCTGCCACCACATGATGCCGTCGGAAGGCTTCAGGATCATCGGGTAGGGAAAATCGATCTGGTCGAGCACTTCGGCAGGCGCCTCACCCTGGGCATTAAGCATCGCCTTGGTAAAGGTAAACGTGTGCGGATAGGGCACGCCATGCTTCTCGCACAGCTCGTAGAAGATCTCCTTCTTCTGGCACTGCTCGAGCATGCTGTAGGGCGCGTAGGGAGCGACGATGTTATCCGCCAGCTCATGAGCGTCCTTGGCTTGAGCCACGAGAGCGACATAGTTGTCGCCACAGCCCACAAGGACAATCGTCTTGTCGGCATGCGCTTGGGCAATGCCGTTGACGGTTTTGAGCATCACGGGCATGGTGTCGATATCCACGTTGGGCGTGTAGTCGATAATCTGGCTGCGGTACGCGGGACCCGTCTGATACTTGCCAAAGACCAGACTCTTGACTTGGTACTCCTCGTAGAAGGCGCGCGCCACCGAATAGGCGTTGATGTCGCCACCGAGCAGCACGGGAATGAACTCGCGCTCTGTAAATTGCAATGCCATGGAAACTTCCTATCATGAACTGCCCACACAACGGGCGGTCTTTGCGCAACTGATTTATTCTAGCGTGCCAAGTCGCCGGCGCCCAAAGCTCCACCGTATCTATGGCAATCGACGTAATCGTCCGGCACAAAGGCCAGCACGAAGACGGCGCTCACCGTTGTATGACAACGGGCAATGAACCTACCATTGTTGTAGGATTCAGTGTATTGACATCCTCGAGCGAAAGGCGCGCACGTGCCCCAAGACCATCCGACCGATAATCCCATCTTCAATGCTGCGAAGCGCGAGCTGGCGGAACGTGCGAAAGCGACCGCTCCCCTGTGCACGGCAAACGACGCCTACAACGGACCCGCCCGCATCGTCTCGATCAACACGTCGGCACATAAGGGCACGCGCAAGTCGCCCGTCGCCGATGGACGCGACACCGTCATAGAGCAATTCGGCCTCGCCTCCGACGCACACGCCGGGCATTGGCACCGTCAGGTTTCCTTTTTGGCCGCAGAGTCCATCCAGACGGCGCAGGCACGCGGGCTCGACGTACACGAGGGTGACTTTGGAGAGAACTTCACAACCCGGGGCATCAACCTGCTCTCGCTCCCCTTGGGCACGCAGCTCAAGCTAGGCAGCGAGGTGCTCGTCGAAATCAGCCAAATCGGCAAAGTCTGCCACACCCGTTGCGCCATCTACTATCTCGCTGGCGACTGCATCTTTCCCCACGAGGGCGTTTTCGGCGTGGTGCTAAAGGGCGGAGAGGCCTACGCCGGCGACGATATCCAGGTAATCAAACTCGGCGACGGCACCTGTTCGTTCACCCCCGCCGAGGCCATCGAAGAGATTGAGCAGGCTCGCCAGAAGGGCACGCTGTAGTTATAAAACCCCACGTTGAGATAGCTTTTACAGCCCTAAACTCCTCTCAAACAGGGCTCTGTAACGTTAAAGTTGAACTCTATGGTTTCTCAACAATTCATCATAACTGCAGGTCAAAGCCAAAGCCTCAAGTTCAACTTGACCCTTTAGAACCTTTAAGGTTCAAGTTGAGGTCGAAAGCAGTAGTAGAATACCTTTCGAACTATAACCTACGATTGATTGCAGAGGGACTGGATGCAGCATTCGAATCATCGCACCGCAGCGCTCATTGCGTCGAAGCCGGCTCGTATCATCACGAGCGCCGCGCTCGCCGTTGCGCTGACGGCCACGCCGATGCTCTCCCCCGTTGCGGCGTATGCCGCCTCGCAGGCAACGCAGGACCAGCTTTCCGCAGCCCAGCAGAAGATCGAAGCCGCCACGAGCGCCTACAACGACGCCCGCACCAAACTCGATGACCTGCAAAAGCAGATTGACTCCAATGAGGCAAGCATCGAGGAAATCGAGGCCAAGCTTCCCGAGCAGCAGGCCAAGGCAAGCTCCGCCATGCGCGATCTGTACAAGTATCAGAAGGGCACCAATCCCATCGTGAGCTTCCTGGTCAACGCGCAGAGCCTGGGTGAGTTCATCACGACCTGCAAATACACCAACCAGATCACGAGCTCGAGCGTCGACGAGATCGAAGAGCTCAATAACATGCAAACCGAACTCGAGCAGAACAAGGCCGAGCTCCAGCAGGCCAAGTCTCAGCTTGAGGCAGAGCAGAAAAACGCCGAGGATGCGCTGGCGCAGGCCCAGCAGCTCCGCAGCGAGGCGCAGGCAAAAGCCGAGCAGGAAAATGCCGCCGAGCTTGCCAAGCTTGAGGCCGATAAGGCCGCTGCCGCCGAGAAGCTCTCGGGCGAGGGCGTAAGCGGCAGCAATTCCAGCAGCCAGGCCACCAACACCAACACCACCATCGACACCACGGTGAACAACGCCAATACCGGTAGCTCCGATTACGATTCGTTCATTAATGAGTGGACAGGCCGCATCGACAATTATCTCGCCGGCTCCCCCATGGCAGGCCAGGGCTATAACTTTGCCGTCGCCGCTTGGAATACCGGTGTCGACCCCCGTTGGTCCCCCGCCATCGCCTGCATCGAGAGCACCAAGGGTGCTTATTGCGCCAATTCTTACAACGCCTGGGGCTGGAGTGCACGTGGCGGCGGTTGGCGCAGCTTTGGCAGCTGGAGCGAGGGCATCTCCGCTCACGTTGCCTATCTGGGCGCCAACTACGGCTCCACCCTTACCCCGGCAGCGGCCAAAAAGTACTGCCCGCCCACGTGGCAGGACTGGTACAACAAAGTCGCCGCTCAGATGAACCGCATCTAAGTGCAACTGCAAAGGGCCCCAATGGGGCCCTTTTCTTTTAGGTAGCGGAGGTATCGACGACGCCAGTCGCATTGGCAACCGCGACTATGACGATCATGCACAGGAGCAGCACGCCCAATGCCTTGAGCCAGAGTTTCGCGAGTTTCTTGCCGCGATAGCTGTCGAGCAGCGCGAATCGCCGACGAAGACGGCGCTTATCGAGCAGCGCAAAATGCATAAGCACCATAAGGCCATCGACAAAGAAAAAATACTCGATTATGAGAAGCCACGTCGGGTAGCTTTGGTTTGCTCCGGTGGGATGAAAGACGGCAAAGTGACTTCCGGCAAAGAACACAAGCAGCGAGAAGCAGACGAGCGTATTCCAAATGCGCCCCAGAGACTCCGGAACGCGAGAGAGCAGACCGCATGCAGCGGAGGCGGCAGGCCTAGGAAGCCCTGCGGGGTTCTGGAGCCCTTGGGGCGTCAACGCCGTCTCCGAGGCCGGAGTACGGACAGGCGCAGGCGCAGGAGGCCGCACGGGACGACTTAGATCGTATGCCGCGCGCGTCGCCCGTCCCAACGCTTCCGCACTCGCAAAACGTTTGGCCGGGTCGAGCGCCATCGACATGCAGACGGCATCGGTAAGTGGAGTGGGAATGCCGCGCGCCTCGCATTGCTCGCGCATGTCGAGCCCTGGTTTAGGGTCGACTCCCGTCAAGCAGAAGAACAACAGGGCGCCAAGTGCGTAGACGTCGCTGCGCACACTCGTCTGCCCAAACCCATACTGCTCGGGCGGCGCATAGGGTCGCGTGCCAAACTTGACGGTGTCGGCATCGGCGCCGTCGCGCCATACGCGAGCGATCCCCAAGTCGATAATCACCAGCGATGAAAATGTCAGGCCGTCATCAGGCGTATAGTTGGCACCCGTCACGATGATATTCGACGGCTTGAGGTCACGATGGATCACCGGCGCCGACGTCTCCCCCGCCATTGCAAAACCGGCGTGGAGCTCGCCCACGGCATCGCATAGGGCAGGATACAATTCACGCGCATAATCGGGGGTGGCTCCCAGACGGTCCACCAGCGCCCCGAGTGTCTCCCCTTCGATGTATTCCATAACCACGTTGAGCTCGTCGCCCACACGACGACAATCGACGATTCTGGGCAGGTGCTCAAAACGCCTGCCTGCCCGCTGAGCGGCAAACAGGCGCTCGTATGCCCCGCCGATTTGAGCCGAAGCATCGATGCGTTTACGGACAAAGGGGCCGAGCGAACCACCGCCGGTTCCTTCAAAGTACACGAGCTCGGTTGTTTCAACGGACGAGCGCTTAAGTACACGCTCCACGCGATAGCTGTCGTCGCGATCGAGCGACGCCAGGTGCTCGACAAGCGCTGCGGTCAGCTCGTCATCGGAATATGTTGGGGTCTGAGTATCCATAGCCTCCATCATAGCGCAGGGCGCAGACACCCCATGGCATCCGCGCCCCGTTCGTTTGCATCGTTGTTTGGCAGCTCCGCCGGCTCAGATATCAGCCGCTAACTCACCGTCTCCTCGCCAAAGCGATACAGCTCCTCGTTGACCTTTTGGAGGCTGCACCCGCGATCGATGCAAAAGATGATAATCGCATCGCGGCGGTCCTTGCAGTTAAGGACGCTTACCCCGGCAGCCGTCAGCGCACGGTTGGTCTCTTTGAGCGTCAGCGCCATCGCAAAGGCAATCTGCAGCACCTTATTGCGGCTCGGATGCCGCGCGCCGGTAAAGATCTGATACCCAAAGGTCTCATTGAGATCGGCCATACGAACCACGCGCGAGCGCTCCAAGCCCTTTTCCTGCAGTAGCTGCTTCAGGTAGTTCGAAAGCGACGGGGCGGCAAAGTCGTGTTCTTTGATATAGCCATCGATGTTTGGCGCGTCGAGAAGCTCATTGAGCAACTCGTCAGTCAGCTTTTTATCGGGCATACGACTTCACCTCCCATACGGCGCAACGGTAGCGACATGCTAGGCCAACACCCAGCTTGCAGTTGCAGACTTATCAAACATGTTGGCAAAATACAGTGCCTTCTTGATATCGCCATCAAAGTAGATATTACCCGCCACAGAGCCACCGGCGGCAAGGGTACCAGACTGCAGCTCATCGGAGCCCTCGCTGTAGTAACCCTGATTCTGCTGAGCGCCGTTGGCGTCCTCGCCCTTCCAGTCGTAGATGTTGTAATCTGCGCCCTCATCGCCATTGTTGACGTACGTGACGTGAATGCCCGTCATGGTCGAACCGTCATAATTTGTGAGGCCGGGCTGGACGGAATCGACAACGACGGAAAGACCGGCAGCCGTGGTCACCGTCGCACCAACCGCCAGGTCAGTCGTAGACTGCTCTTCCTTCTTCGCCTCTTCCTTCTTGTCGCCATCGCCAGCGTCCTCGGTGACGGTCGCCTTATCGCTACCACAACCGGCAAGAAGACCGGCAGTTCCCAAGGCGACGGTGGCGAATGCGCCCAGTGCAGCGCGACGGCTCAGCAGCACTTCGTTTTCGAGCTTTTTCATCATGCATCCTTCCTACGATCCGGCTACCGTGCCGGCACACAGCACATCGTAGGAAGGATTGAACTTGAATTCATTAGCTGAGAGCTAAGGCTGCCATATAAAAGAGCATGAAGCGCGTGTCCATCGCCGATGACACCTCGAGGCTTGCCAACATCGTTCTTAATTTTATAAACTGGAATTGCTACACTTAAAAAAGCGGAATTTCACCGTCATAGTTTTCTGCTTTTTCCAATAGCGGTCCTTTAGCTCCCATCGTAAACGCGA
>CALGZY010000013.1 GCA_937934355.1 uncultured Collinsella sp.
CGCGCCCGCATCGCGCGCGAGATCCACGATAACGTCGGGCACCAGCTCACGCGCGCCTCACTGCAGGCCGAAGCCCTACGCGTGGTCCACGCCGACGAGCCTGGCGTCGCCGCCGATTTCGCCGACGTTAAACGCACGGTTGACGAGGCGCTCCAGCTTGTGCGCGCCAGCGTCCACGCGCTCAACGACAACGCCGTCGACCTTTCCGTGCAGCTCGAACGCATTGTCGAAGGCACACGCTCGGACGGCGGCCCGCAGATTGAGCTTGAAGTTATGGCCGAACATGCGCCCGCAAACGTCGCCAACTGCTTTGCAGCGGTCCTGCGCGAAGCGCTCTCCAATACCATACGCCACGCTTGCGCCCAGACCGTCACCGTACGGTGCATGGAGCATCCGTCGTTTTACCAGCTCATTGTTACCGACGATGGCGTGGGTGAGGTCCAAGCAAGCGGCCGCGGCACCGCGGAGGGCATGGGGCTCGCCTCCATGCGCGAGCGCATCGAGGCGCTTGGCGGCACCTTCACCGCCGGCCCGCGTGCCGGCGCCGGCGGCTGGCGTGTGTTTGCCACCGTTCCCAAACAGCAAGGAGATGAGGGCCGATGAGGCTCATCGTTGTCGACGACGACCGCTTGGTGGTCGATTCGCTCAAGATTATCTTGGGCGCCCAGCCGCAGATCGAAGTGGTGGGCACCGGTGCCAACGGCAACGATGCGGTGGCGCTCTACGCCGAGCACGCACCCGATATTGCGCTGCTCGACATCCAGATGCCGGGACGCGACGGCCTTTCGGCCGCGCGCGAGATCCTTGAGCACGACCCTGCGGCGCGCGTGGTGTTTCTGACGACGTTCTCGGATGACGAGTACATTGTGTCGGCGCTCAAGCTGGGCGCCCGCGGCTACCTGATCAAGACCGATGTCGCTGCCATTCCGCCGGCGTTGGCGCAGGTCATGGACGGCAAACGCGTGCTCGAGGGCAAGGCGATCGAGGATATCAACTTTGATGGGGCGGGCGTCGAGGCCGGCGCGACCCGCCGGCCCGCGGCCTTTGTCAGCCTGACTGACCGCGAGTTCGAAGTCGCCGAGCTCATCGCCCGCGGCCTCGACAACAAGGAGATTGCCGCCACGGCTTATATGGGAGAAGGCACGGTGCGCAACCACATCAGCTCGATCCTGGCCAAAATGGGCCTGCGCAACCGCACCCAAATCGCCATCGCCTACCTGCGAGGGTAATTACCCAACGGCCGACCGCTCCGGCTTAGCAAAATGGCTGCTACCGATTTAATACCATTTCAAAACTATGCCGGTTTACGGGGCTAAACTCAGGATCCCCATCCATACCCACGTTTTCCGTCAAATGACGGCTTGTCTACCTGCGGTTTTATTTTCACGAATATCGGCATGGTTGGGGACTCGTGACTCAGCCCCGTAAACCGACATAGTTTTGTTCGGGCGGCCCTGCACGAGCGCCTCCGCAAGCCTCGTGGAACCAAAATGACCCGTTTCCCTCAGTCCCCGGGGGATCATTTGACGGTGCCCGCCACGAAACCGGCCCATCTACTACGTTTGACTCGGTACCCCTGACCATACCTTCATTTTGAACAAAACCGCAGGCGTACTACCTGCGGTTTTGTTTTCGCGTTTTTTAGCATGGTTGGGGGTAAGGGACTAAACGTAGTAGATGGGCCGGTTTCGTGGCGAACCCTTCTCGCCTACGCACAAAAGCGCCGCCACGGAGGAGGGAGATACCTCCGTGGCGGCTGGGGGTGGGGGTGGGGGCTATGTTCTGGCTCCCCGCCGGCCGCCCGGGGCCTTTTGGCCCCGGGCGCTGCCAGCGTGCCTAGCGCTTACGGATACCCCAGACCAGGGCTCCGACGCCGGCCATGGCAATGACGAATGCCATGAGCAATGCGGCGGCCTGCTGGTCACCCGTGGTGGGCAGGAAACCCTTGACCGTCTTGACGATGTTCGTCACGGTCTTGGGCGTGCCGGGATCGGGTGTCGGCACGGGCGTCTCGGGCTTCTTGTACGTGTTGTTGAACACGATACCCTCGACGCTCTTGTCGCCCTTGGTAAAGGCGACGTTCGCCTTGAGGTTGCCCTCGCCGTCATCGACCACGTTGACGGTCACGGTAAAGACGGACTTGTCGTAGGTCATACCGACCTCGTCGCCCTTGACCTCGCTGATGGTGTAGGCGTGCGTACCGGGCTCGTCGTACTCAAACTTGTCAAAGTTGATCTTGCCGTCGGCATCGTTGGTAACCGTAGACTCGATGTCCTCGCCAACGAGCTTAAAGCTAAACTCGTCCTTCTTGAGCTCGCGTCCCTCGAGCACCTTGACCGCGCCGATGGAAACCTGCGTAGGCATGGCGTGATACTTGTTGGTAAAGCCAGCCGACTCGGTGGTTCCCTCGAGCTTGTGCGTCGCGGTCAGCGTGCCGTCGCCGTTGTCGGAGACGGTGGTCACGACGGTGTAGGTCGTGCCGTCATAGGTGACGCCCTTGTACAGGCCGAGCGCGTTGGGGCAAGCCTCGCGCAGCATGTACGTGTGCCTGCCGGGTGCCTCGTAGCGGATCGGGCTCAGCGTAACGTTACCGTTGACGTCGTTGGTACCGCTAGCGACAACCACACCGTCCTCGAGCAGCTCAAACGTGAACTCGCCAGCTGCAAGATCGCGGCCGGTCAGACGCTTGACCGTCTTGACCTGATCGGTCACGGACGAATCGGTAGGTGCCACGCCGTAGGTGTTGGTAAACGTGAAGGCAGCACCGTCGTCGCCTTCGCGCTTGACGCTCAGATGCCCGGCACCGTCGTCAGACACGGTGTAGGAAACCTTGCGCGTGGCGTTGGTGTCATTGGTCACGCCAGGGGCACTACCGGACTCGGTCACCGTGTAAGTAAAGGTGTGCGAGCGCGGAGCGGTGGGGGCTGCGGGCTCGGGCTCGTCGCTGGGCTCGTCGGCGTTGGCATCGGTGTCGGCCTCTTCAGCCTCTGCCTCGTCGGCCTCTGCCTCGTCGGCCTCGGCTTCGTCAGCTTCGTCTGCCTCGGCCTTATCGGTCGCATCGTCCGTCACGCCCAGAGCGCGGTTGAGGTCCTCGAGCGTAAAGTGGATCTTGCCAAAGTCCACGTTGCCAGCCGCGTCGTTGGTTGCGGTCGTGCGCTCGGGCATCGGGGCACCAGCCTCGTCGGCGGTCACGGTAAAGGTGAACTTGCCCGTGATGTCGGCCGGGGTCAGGCCCTCGGCAACCTGGAGCTTCTTAGTACCGGTGAGCGCGGCATCGACGGCTTCGGCGCCGTAGACGTTCTCGAACAAGGGCTCGACGCCGCCGTAGTCGACCGTTGCCGTCAGGGTACCGTCACCGTTGTCGACGACGATAACCTTAAAGCCAAAGCTCCACGTTGTAGCGGAAACGCCATTCGGCAGCCCGAATAAATCTTCGTAGGCCGTGTAGTTAATGGTCCAAGCGAGCTTACCGTCCTTGTCGGTACGATGGGCAAGCCCAGCAGCCTCAAGATTAGCAAGCATCTTAGTGTCGTAGTGCAGCGTATCAAAGCTCACGTGCCCGCCGATATTGGGCTTGAGGTTTTCGTATGCCACAAGCTCACCCTGATAGGCGATGCCGAACCAGAACTCGCCGTCGGCCATCGGGCGGCCGGTCAGAGTCTTGGTGGCAACGACCTGAGCGGCGGTGCCGCCAGGCGTGTTGGTCGTAGCGCTGTAACTGTTGTGGAACGGCACCAGGGCCTTCTCGACCTTGTTCTCGCCACTCTTGTGGACCGTCTCATGCGTGCCCTCGGGACCGCCGGAAACGGTCGTCGTAGCAGTGAGCGTGCCGGCGGTGTCGTCGGCGATGGCGATCGTCACCGTGCGCACGGCGTCGTCGTAGGTGTAACCGGGCTGGCCGTCGTTCTTCTCGGCCACGGTGTACGTAAAGGTCTTGCCGGCGTCAGCCTGCGTAAATATAACCTCATGACCAGCCAGAATGTCAATCAGTCCGACCGTTGCCTCTGCCGTTGCGGGGGACTTGAAGCTATTAGCCCCGGGCAGCAGACCGAGCGCGCGAGCCGAAGCGTCGTCAGCAGGTGTCACGGTAAAGGTGAACTGACCCTCGGTCATGGGGCGGCCGTCCAGATACTTGCTGAGCCACAGACCGCCGGCAGCGGTGTAGTTAAGCCCAGTGCGGTACGTGTTGGTAAAGCGTCCGTTTTCCTTCTTGGTGACGTTGGCGGTCAGGCTGCCATCGCCGTTCTCGGTCACGGTCACTTCGGCGGTTGCGACATGCGCGTCATACGTCATGCCGACCGTGCTGCCCGCGTTCTCGCGGATCTCGTACTTGTAGGTTCCGGTGGCCGTGTAGCGAATCTTGCCGAACTTGATGGCGGCAATGCCGTCCTTCGCATCGTGCTTGCTCACGGTTACGGTCGCAGGATCGGGGAGCGGGGCGCCATCGGGGGCGGTAATGGTAAAGCTGAACTCGTCCCCATCCGTCCACTCGCGGCCGCTGATGACCTTGCTCAGGTCAAAGTCGAGCTCTGCATCGAGCGGGGTCACGCTGTAGGTGTTCTTGAAGGTCGCAGGCGTGGCGCTCTTCAGCTCGTGCGTAGCGCTGAGGGTACCGTCACCGTTGTCGGTAATGGTGGTCTCGATGGTGTACTTGGTGTCGCTGTACGTGATGCCCTTGCTGGTGGTTCCGCCGTTGACCTCGCGCAGCGTGTAGGTGTGCTCGCCGGCCTCGGTGTACTTCACGGCGCTCATCGTGATGTTGCCCTCGGCGTCGTTAGTGCCGGTGGCGACAACCTTGTCGCCCTCGACGAGCTCGAAGGAGAACTCGCCCTCCTTGAGGTCGCGGCCGGTCAGGGACTTGGTCGCGGTGATCTGGTCGGTGACGCTGAACTCACCAGGATTCGGCTTGTAGCTGTTGCTGAACTTCGCCTCGCCGTCGCCCTTCAGGACATGCTTCGCCTCGAGCGTGCCGTCGCCCTTGTCGGTGATGGTGGTCTCGATGGTGTAGGTCTTGCCATCGTAGGTGATGCCGTTGCCGGCGTCGCCCTTGACCTCGCGCAGCGTGTAGGTGTGCTCGCCGGGCTCGTTGTAGATGATCTTGCTCATCGTGATCTCGCCGTCGGCGGCGTTAGTGCCGGTGGCGACGACCTTGGCGTCCTCGCCCTCGACGAGCTCGAAGGAGAACTCGCCTTCCTTGAGGTCGCGCCCGGTCAGGACCTTGGTCGCCGTGATCTGATCAGTAACACTGAAGCTCTTGGGGGTTACGGTGTAGGCGTTCTCGAAGGTCGCCTTGTCAACATTCTGCAGCTTGTGCTCCACGCTGAGGGTGCCATCGTTGTTATCCTTGACGGTGGTCACAATAGTGTACTCAGCGGTGCTGTAAGTAATGCCATTTTCGGTGGTGCCGGCCTTGGTCTCGCGCAGTATGTAGGTGTGCTCGCCAGCCGCAGTGTAGGTGACAGGATCCATTACGATCTTGCCGTCGGCATTGTTGGTACCGGTGGCGACCACGTTATTGCCCTCGACGAGCTCGAAACGGAACTCGCCAGCCTTGAGGTCGCGCCCGTCCAGGACCTTGTCCGCGGTGATCTGCTCGGTGACGCTGGAGCTCTTGGGGGTCACGTTGTAGGAGTTCTTGAACTCGGCAACCTTGACGTCCTTCAGAACATGCGTGGCGCTGAGCGTACCGTCGCCGCTGTCCGTGATGGTGGTCTCGATGGTGAACTTGGCATCGCTGTAGGTGATACCGCCGGCGTTGCCCTTGACCTCGCGCAGCGTATAGGTTTGCGTTCCGGCCTTGGTGTACTCGATGGTGCTCATCGTGATCTTGCCATCGGCGGCGTTCTTGCCGGTGGCGACGACCTTGGCGTCCTTGCCCTCGCCCTCGACGAGCTCGAAGGAGAACTCGCCCTCAGCCATGTCGCGGCCGGTCAGGACCTTGGTCGCGGTGATCTGGTCGGTGACGCTCGTCTCGACAGGCGTCACGTTATAGGTATTGGTGAACGTAAAGGCTGCGTTGCCATCCGGGTTGCGGGACACGCTCAGTTTGCCCTTGCTGTCATCGGTCACGGTGAAGGAAACCTCGCGCGACAGCTTGGCGTCGTTGGTCACGCCAGCGACCTCGCCGGACTCGGTCACGGTGTAGGTAAAGGTATGCTCGCGCTTCTCGGGCTTCTCGCCCAGGGCCTTGTTAAGGTCGTCGAGCGTAAAGGTAATCTTGCCAAAGTCGACCTTGCCCTTGGCATCATTGGTCACGCTCGCGTTCGCGGGCATGGGTGCGCCCTCTTCACCGGTCACGGTAAAGGTAAACTTGCCGGTAATGTCAGCCGGGGTCAGGCCATCAGGAACCTGCAGATTCTTCTTGCCAACAAGCGATGCCTCGGCAGGCGCGGCAGTGTAGGCGTTCACGAACTCGTTGCCGGCGTCTCCGTAGTCAGCCGTCGCCGTCAGGGTACCATCGCCGTTGTCGACAACGGTTACATATGCGTCAATTGCCGACACGGCAGCGCTCACGCCCGCAGGCAGCTTGCCGGTCTGCTCGGCAGCAGTGTAGCGAATGGTCCACGTGGGCTTGTCTGAGCTATCGTCAAACGACGCCTTCTCTTCCTCGACCAGCTTGGCAAGCGACTCGGTCGTATACGTCAGCGGACCGAACTCAACCTTGCCGCCCTTGTTGGTTGCATCCAGCAGAACCTCGTCGTGCTCCGCATAGCTCAGCGCAAACTTAAATTCGTCATCGGCCATCGGGCGCCCCGTGAGCTTCTTGGTTGCCTCAAGAGTCAGCGAGGTTTCCGTCTTGGCGCTATAGGTGTTCTTGAACTCGGTCTCGCCCGAGATCTTTTCAACGTCAGCCTTAAGCCCACCCGTGGCCTTAACCGCCACGGTCACCTTGAACGTGGCAACGTTCTTGCTGTAGGTGATGCCACCGGCGCCGCCCTTGACCTCGCGGACCTCATAGGTGTACTCGCCCGGCTTGTTGCAGGTGATCTCGCCAAAGTTAATGGCCGCCTTGCCCTTGTCATCCAGGTTCGCCTTGGTCACAGTCGCGGTCGCGGGTGCGGGCATCGGGGCGTCATTCTCGGACGTCGCGGAGAGCTCAAACTTAAACTTGTCCGTATCCGTCCACTCGCGACCCTCGAGCACCTTGGTCAGGCCAAAGCTCGTCTTGGTATCCACCGTTGCCGGCGTCACGTTAAAGCTGATCTTGCCGTTGTTGCCCAGGTGAACGTCAACCTCCGTGGCGTCCGACTTGGCAGACGTGTTATTCCACTTGGGATTGAGCACGTCGGCCGCGGTACCAGTAGGGTTGCCGCCCACGAGTTCCTTGGTGGTATGAAGTTCGTCAATAAAGGCCAGTCGCGCGGTTCCCTCACTAAACGACAGGTTGCCGCTCGCATCGCGCACGATTGCGCCCTCAAACTGCGCGGCATGTCCACCGGTAAACTCAATAATAGCTGTGCGGGGCTCGACCTTACTGTCTGTGCCTTTCGCCTCGAACTCATCCTTGTAGTAATAGATGCCCTCGGCAGCCAGCGAGCCCGTCGCAGGCGTTGTGCAGTTCTTATCCACATAAATGGGAGTCTGCTTCTGGAAATAGTAATAACGGTTGGAATCGGCGGGCTCAAAGTTCGCAATCGTATCGCCCAGCGTGCCGCCATTCCACTTGTTCGCGTAGAAGTTCACGGTCTTGGAACCGTTCTCCGCGGTGATCGTATTGCTCTCGATGTAGCCCTTGAGCCCCGCTACCTTCTCGGGCGTAAACAGGTTGTCGAGTGCGTCTCTCTTAACGCTCGAGGTGTAGTTCACCTGGATGGGCTCAGCATCGTCGACCGTAAGAACGCCATCGGTGATCTTAAAGTAGCGCAGCGGAATCAGCGACGCAGGAATCTTGACTGTTACGATATCGCCGGTCCGGGGCTTGCTCTTTTCGGTATGCTGAACGGTGATGACCAAGTTCGCAGCGGCACCCGTAAATTTATAGGTGTCGACATTGCCCTCGGTCTTTATTGCCGGTTTGGCAAACGTTTCGCCGTTGTACACGACAGACGTAAAGTTGTCGACCTGCATAAAGTCGCCCAGCTCGTCAGTAAACGTAATGTAGCCAGACTTATGCTCGCCATAACCGCCGTGAACTTCGGTCGGGTAACCAGCTTGGATAATGCTTCCCGAGATCTCTTCGAAGATTTTCTCGAGCTCAGAGGCGCTGGTTGCCGACTTGTAGTAATTGGCGTTTTCTGCGCGCGCACCAAAGTTGATAGTCCATTCGTCCCAGAAAGAAATACTGGATGAGGCGGCAGGATAGTTGCTCGACACGGCATGCATAAACTTATTCTCGTTGCTTATGCCCTCAGCTGTGGGAACGTCGCTGGGTTTTGCGCCGCTAAAGATACCGATTGCATAAATGTCGGCGCCGTTACCCTTGATCTTCTTGGCGGTGTTGACGGCGCTATTGGCAACCTTTTTCTCGAACCCACTAGAACTCGTAGGTGAACCATCAGTGAAGAAGACAACAATCTTCTTGGCGTCGGCGCGACCAGACGAAAATACCTCATCAGCCAGCTGCAAGCCATAGTCGGCGCGTGTAGAACCGGCGGGATTAATTGCGTTGATTGTTTTCTTAAGATCAGTTGCGCCGGGTTCAGTCGCGCTGGCTTCAGAACAATTGGTCAGGCCCATCATGGTCTGTGAGTAGTTGTAGGTGTACCCATCATCATCACGATAATAGTCATTTCCGACCGTGGTGGACTTATTGCCCGAGAACTTAACGACGGCAACCTGATGCTGCTTGGACTCGTCCGAAATCTTTGCATTTTCCTTGGCGATGGTGTCAATAAAGCTATTGGCAGCCGTCTTCAGCGCATCGATACGCTTGATGGGGTCTCCGTCGCCCATAGGATCACTCATCGAGCCAGAAGCATCCAACACCATCACAATATCGAGCGGTTTTCCGGAAATCGTCGTATCGGATGTCGAAGAGATGGCCGACAACGTGGTCAGGAAATCCGAATCTCCGTTCTCGACCGCCTTGACCGTCTTGTCGGTCCAGATTCGGCCGACGTTTTGAGTTGTTACTTCTTTGCCGTCATAGCCGCCGGCCCAGAACTTCCAGTGGTTGCTGGTGTCGGGGTCGACGACCGTCCCGGTCGCTGTCGGTCCGTCCATTCCTGTGCTGGACCTGGCGTTGGCCTCGGGCAGCATGGCAAATGCTGCAGCCGGCAACACCAGCACCACGGCCAGTATCACCGCCAAGAGACCCCTCGTGTACTTACTCATCGCGTCTCCCTTCTCGCGGTCTCAGACCTTGCAACAGCCTAAAGTTACGAAATGAGACACAATTTGGGCAGGTGACACATGTTCCAGATTCTGTTTTGGGCGTGAGACAAATGTCTCACCAAAGTTGAGACACGGCGTTTTCGCAGGAAAACAGGTGCGACTCGGAGCCATCAGGCAAAAATGATCTGTTTTCCTCCGTCCCCGGGGAATCAATTGGTGGTGCTCACCACGAAACTGGCCCATCTACTACGTTTGACCCGATACCCCCGACCATAACCGCGTTTCATGGAAAACCGCAGACGTTCTACCTGCGGTTTTGTTTTTGCGTAATTCGCCGTGGTTGGGGACAGCGGCCTAAACGTAGTAGATGGGCCCATTTCGTGGCAGACGGGTCACGTGACAGCCCTCGCAAGGCCAAAATGACCCGATTCCCTCTGTCCACGGGAGATCAAGGGCTGTTACGGATATGGTGTCATTTCAAAACTATGCCGGATTACGGAGCTAAAGTCGGGGCCCTCATCCATACCACCATTTTTTGAAAAACGGCAGGCTATCTACCTGCGGTTTTGTTTTTGCGTTTTTCTGCATGGCGGGAGGTTCGCTATCCAGCCCCGTAATCCGGCATAGTTTTGTTCGTGGCAGCCCAACCGCGCGCTCACGCGCGGGGCCGGTGGGGCATTTTTGCCCCTCCGGCCCCTATTCCAGCTCTATTCCAGCGCTACTCCGGCTTAGTTTCTACCGTGGGAGTCTTGTCCGCTGCGACTGGGGTGCGGGCGGTGTCCATAGTCAGGCAGTGCTTGGGGCAGCTCTCGATGCACTCACCGCACACCACACAGGCATACGGGTCGATCGACCACGTTCCACCCTTGCGATCGACCGCGAGCGCGCCCGCCGGACAGCGACGCGCACACATGCCGCAGCAGATACACACGTCCATGTCGTTGACGATATGCCCGCGCAAGCGCTCGGGTGCCGCGAGCTTCTCCTGCGGATAGCACACCGTTACCGGCTGCTTGACCATAGAGCCCAAGGCCGTCTTGGCAAATGTCAGCAAACTCATGCCGCGCCTACCTTTCCGTGCAGCTAATGCAGGGGTCGATGGTCAGGATAATCATGGGCACGTTGGCAAGGAGTACGCCCTGCAGCGCATGCGTCAGACCCGCCAAGTTCTGCGACGTCGGCGTGCGCACGCGGAAACGGTCCAGGTTCTTGGTGCCGTTGCCGCGCACATAGTAATACGCCTCGCCGCGCGGCTGCTCAATCACAACCTCGCCACGCGCGCCGTCGGCCGGCGTAAGCTTGGTGCGCCCGCCAATCCCGTCGTGCGGAATCTTGCCCACAAGCTCCTTAATGATGTCCATGGCCTGCGTGACCTCGGCGCAACGCACCTGGCAGCGGGCATAGCAATCGCCATCGGTAGCAACGATGGGCTCAAACGCGGCCAAGTCCGCATAGGCGCCGTCACCGAACATGCGCACGTCGTAGTCCACGCCCGAGGCGCGGCCGAACGGACCGACCATCGAAAGCTCCAGCGCGTCTTTCTTGCTGATCACGCCCACGCCATGCAGGCGCTCGCCGCAGCTGTTGTCGTCCAAAAACGTATGCACCAGGGCCTCGTAGTCGGGGCGCATGGCGTCGAGCGTCTCGACAATGCCCGCCAGCTCGGAGTCCTCGATATCGTGCTTAAGGCCGCCGATCTCGTTAATCGACAGAATCACGCGCCCGCCGCAAGTGCTCTCAAAGATCTTGAGGATCTGCTCGCGCAGGGTCCACGACCGATAGAACAGCGCCTCGAAGCCAAAGGCGTCGGCGAGCAGGCCCAGCCACAGCAGATGTGAGTGGATGCGCGAAAGCTCGTGCAAAATGGTGCGGATATACTGCACGCGGCCGGGCACCTCGATGCCGAGCATACGCTCACAGGCGCTGGCATAGCCGCAGCTGTGGCCCACGGCGCAGATGCCGCAGATGCGCTCGGCGATGTAGCCAAACTGGTGCATGTCACGCTTTTCGGTGAGCTTCTCGAGTCCGCGGTGCACAAAACCGATCTGCGGAATTGCCTCGATGACGCGGTCGTCCTCGATCACCAGGTCCAGATGAAGCGGCTCGGGCAGCACCGGGTGCTGCGGGCCAAACGGAATAACGGAGCGATGTGCCATGGGCCTTACGCCTCCTTTTTCTGCTTGTCGCGGGCGGCCTTGGCGGCAAGCGCCGTGCGGACCTTGGCTGCTTTCTCGGGATCCATGGCAGCGAGCTTTGCCTCCATCTCGGCAGCCTTGAGCGCGGCCTTCGCAGCAGTTTCATCGTGCTGAGCATCGGAGCCGGCAGCCGCAGCGGACTGGGCGCTCGCCGCAGCCGAAGCATCGCCGGCACTCGCAGCGCTCTCCCCTGCAGCAGCCGCAGCCGCGGCGGACTTCTCGGCAGCGGCCTTGCGCGCCTTGGCCTCGGCGGCGGCACGCACCTTCATGGCCTTCTCGCGCGCGGCCTTCACCTCGGGCGTGATAACGCTCATGGGTTCGGCAGTCGAGACCTGGTAGAAAAAGCCCTTAAAGTCGATCTGCATGTCGGTGATGGCAAGACCAAACAGGTCGTGCGCCTCGTTTTCAAACGGGAATACCGCCGGATAGTACGAGCTGATGGACGGAATCTCCTGGTACTGGTCGATACCCTCGACCACCAGATTCTCAATCGCATAGTTTCCGTCCCGCGCGGTCTGCTCCTGAGCAGCACGAACGTTGATAAACGTATAGACCAAGCGATACGTGCCGTCGTCGACGTTGCGCTCGGCGTGCATTTGCACAAAGCGCGCGCCGACGCCCTTGAGCACCTGAACATGCGGCAGGAGCTCGTCGATCCCGACGGTGGTATAGATAGCCTTTTGCATTACTTGGCCTCCTTTGCAGCGGCGGGCGCGGCGGACCTGGTGGACACGCTGGCCTCGACACCGTCACCGGCACCATCAGCCCCGGCCCCCGCAGCCACGAACCCGTCCTCGCCCAACTCGACGCCGCCATCCCAGGTAGCAGCGCCGCCCACGGTAAGCGGGTCACCGCCGGCGCGCATCACGGCCTCCTTCTGATCAAGGATGCCGCACGCCTCCACGATGGCATCGATCACCGTCTCGGGGCGAATGGCGCACCCGGGCGCGTACACGTCCACGGGAATCGCGCGGTCCACGCCGCCGATCACGTTATAGGCATCGCGGAATACGCCGCCCGAACACGCGCAAATGCCGCACGCCACCACGCACTTGGGCTCGAGCATCTGGCTGTAGATTTGGCGCACGACGGGCAGGTTCTGGGCATTGACCGACCCCGTCACCAAAAAGATGTCCGCATGCTTGGGGTTGCCGGTGTTGACCACGCCAAAGCGCTCCGCATCGAACAGCGGCGTGAGCGAGGCCAGCACCTCGATATCGCATCCGTTGCAGCTCGAGCCGTCGTAATGAATGACCCACGGCGAGCGCGACATTTTATGATCCATGGATGCCGCCTCCTAAATAAACACGTCAACGAGGATGGGCATAAGGTTGAGCAGGCCAAACACCAGCGCCACGCCCCATCCGAGCCTAAAGCAGCTGCGCCAGGTGCTGCGTGCGAAGGTGTTGTCGATCAGGACCTCGACAAAATACGTCGCGGCCATCACGACCAGGGCTACAACCCAGCTCACGGGGTTGTCCCAAACAAAGAACATGCCCACCCACATCAAAAACAGCACGGTCTCGCACCAGTGCATAAGGGTCATCTTGGCCAGCGTGCCGCCGCTCATCTCGGTGGCGACGCCCTGGACGATCTCCTGATGCGCGTGATGCGAGTACGAAAGGTCAAACGGCGACTTGCGCAGCTTGATGGTAAGCACCGCGAGCAGCGC
>CALGZY010000014.1 GCA_937934355.1 uncultured Collinsella sp.
CGGGATTGGTCAATCTCGGCCGACTATATTTGGCTAAAATAATCCGACGCTAACAGCCGGCGGCGAGGTGTTTGGTAGTCGAGCGATCCCGCAGGCGAAGCCGAGGACCAGCGAGACACCAAATACCTCGCCGTCGGCCGGGCCATGTCGCGGCACCAAAAAACGCCCGTGCGCTCGATGGATTCGGATGCCCGACAGAGGCTCCTTATGGCTGCTTCCTTCCGGACCTGACCAGATTCGGAACATGTCGTCATCCGAACCCATCGAACGCGCTAGGCGCTCGGTATATCTTACCTGCTCCCGCCCAGCAGGGCAAGTGGGGCGAACCCATCGGATGGATTCGCCCCACTCGTCCATATCGTTAGCGGCGCTTGCGGTACAGGACCGCGCCGCCCGCGACGGTCAGCGCGCCGATGCCGGCCATGGCGCCGAGCGCCTCGACCGGCAGGCTGCGGTCGCCGGTGTCGGGCATGCCGCCCTTGGAGCCGTCGCCGCCGGAGCTGCCGCCGGAGCCGTTATCTGAACCGCTGCCCGAGCCGCCGCCCGGCGTGCCGGGGTTCTCGGGGGTGCCGGGGGTCCCGGGATTCTCGGCGTAGCTGTTGGTGAAGACCGGCGGCACGTTGGCGTCGCCCTCGTAGGAGACCTTCGCCGACAGGTAGCCCGTCTTGGTGCCGTCTGCCGCCTCGTCGCCCACCGTGACGACGATCTTGTGCACCGCCTTGTCGTAGGTCACGTGCGCCTGGCCGTCGTCGACCTCGCTCACCGTGAAGGTGTAGGTGCCGGCCTGCTTGAACGTCAGCGCATCGAACGTGACGCTGCCGTCCGCGGCGTTCTTGGCGGTCGACATGACCTTGCCGTCCTGGCTCTTGAGCTCAAAGCTAAACTGGCCAGCCTTGAGCTTGGCGCCCTTGAGCACCTTGGCGGCGCCCAGCTTGAGGGTGACGGGTGCGGCCTCGTAGCCGTTGGTAAAGGTCGCCGAGGTGTCGCCCGCGGCATTGCCCTCGGCATCCACAAGCTCGTGCTTGATGGCGAGCGTGCCGTTTTTGGCATCGGTGACCGTCGTGCGCACGCGGTACGTCGCCTTGTCGTACGTCACGCCGCCCGCCGTGCCGGCGACTTCGCGCAGCTCGTAGCTGTGCGTGCCGGGCGCGGTGTAGGTGACGGGGCTGAGCGCGACCGTGCCGTCGGCGGCGTTCCTGCCTGTCGCCGCGACGCTCTCACTGCCGTCGGCGGCAATCTCGACCAGCTGGAACTCGAACTCGCCCTCGGCCAGGTCACGGCCCTCGAGCATCTTGCTCACCGTGATCTGGTCGGTGACGGAGCTCGGCGTCGGGTTCACGCCGTAGGTGTTGGTGAACTCGAACGCGCCCTTGCCCTCGGGCGTGTCCTCTGCGGGCTGGACCTCCGCGGCGAGCGTGCCCGCGTTGGTGTCCTCGACCACCTTGACCGTGAAGGTCCTAGTCGCCGTCGCGTCATTGACCACGCCGTCGACCGAACCGGACTCGCTCACCCGGTAGGCAAACGTCTTGGTGCGCAGGCCGCCGCCGTCGATCTCGGCGTCATCGAGGTCGCTCGGCTGCTTAAACGTGACAAGGCCCAGCTCGACGTTGCCGGCGGCGTCGTTGGTCGCCTCGGTCACCGTCTTGCCGGAGGCGTCGACCGGCGCGGGCGCGCCGTCCAGCGGCTCAATCTTAAAGGTGTACTTGCCCGCGATGTCGGCCTGCGCCAGGCCGAGCCCGGCCTGGCTGAGCGCCAGCGTCTTGGTGCCCGCGAGGTCGACCGTCGCCTCGTTGGTGCCGTAGCCGTTCACGAACGACAGCATGCCGTCGGAGCCCTCGGGGTAGGCCACGGCCACATCCAGCCCGCCCTTGCCGTTATCGGTCACCTTGACGGTGATGCCAAAGCTCGACACGGCCGCCGTCACGCCGGCGGGCAGCGCCGCTGTGTCCTCGGAAACGGTATAGGGGATGGACCAGGATCCGTCGTCGGCCTTGGTGGCGGTGCCGTCCGCCACCATCTGCTCGAGAGTGTCGGTGGTGTAGGCAATGGGCGAGAACGCAAGTCCCGCGGCCTCGCCGTCGCCGGAGGCCTGGTTGGTCGCAGTCGCGACCACGTCGCCCCGGGCATCGCGGACGGAGAACGAGAACTCGCCCGCCGCCGCGGCGCGGCCCGCCAGCGTCTTGGTGGCATTAATTGCCACGTTGCCCTCGCCGCCGAGCGTTCCGGTGGCCTCGTAGGAGTTCTCGAACGCGACCGTCACGGGCGCAGGCGTCGCCGCGGCGTCATCTGCCGTGGAGACCTCGCTGCAGGCGACCTCGACACCGTTCTTGGCAACTGTGGTCGTGACCGTGAGCTTGCCCGTCGCGGCATCGTAGGCGGGCGCGATGGTCACCGTGCGCGGCGCGGTGTCGTTGGCGTAGCCCTCGCCGCCGAGCTTGGTCTCGGTGACGGTGAAGCTGTAGGTCTTGCCCGCATCGGCGTCGGTGAACTTCACGTCGCTGCCCGCGGCACCGCCGATGAGGTCGACCAGGTCGGCCTCTCCGTCATCGGCCGCGGCCACGGCGTAGGCGTCCCCGCCGGTCTTGAGGCCGAGCTTGGCGGCCGTCTCGGCATCCGCGGTCACGGTGAAGGCGAACTGTCCCGCCTCCATGGCGCGGCCGGAGAGCGTCTTGGACAGGCGCACGCCCGCGCGGGCCGAGTAGTCGAGCTCGGTCGTGTAGGTGTTGACGAAGTCGCCGCCGCTCGCCTGCGCGATCGCGGGCGTCGTGGCCGTGAGGTTGCCGGAGCCGTCGTCGGTCACGGCCACCGTCATCGTGGCGACGTGGCCGTCGTAGTCCACGCCGGCGATGGCCGAGCCGTCATCGAGCCTGACCTCGCGCACCGTGTAGGTGAAGGTCTTGGCGCGCACGCGCTTGCCGCCGACCTCGGCGAACCCGGCATCCTTGATGTCGTTAAGCGTGTAGCGGATGGAGCCAAAGTCGAAGGCGACCCTATCGCCCGCCTTGGTACCGGCGGCGGCCGTCACACTGACGGTCTTGGAGCCGTCGGCAGAGCCCTCGGGCATGGGCGCGCCGCCCTCGCCCGTGAGCGCGAACTGGAAGCTATCGCCCTCGGCCCAGTCGCGGCCCTTGAGCGCCTTGGTGAAGAGCCCCGCGGTGGAGACGTCTCTGCCCTCGGTGGCCGTTCCGTACGTGTTGGTGAACGCGACGGTCGCGCCGTCCTCGTTCACGGCGCCTTCGGCCTTGGAGCCGTCAGCCCCGTTAACAGCAGTCGTGTAGCCCTCGGCGGCGTCCTCGGTCACGGTGTAGCGCGCGCCCACGGGCAGGCCGGCGATGGTCTTCTCCCCGCCGTCCTTGAGCGTGAAGGTCGTCTTGCCGTCCGCGAACGTCACGGCGTTCTCGCCCTTGCCGAAGGTGCCGGAGACGGGCTCGCCGTCCCCGTCGGTCAGCGCGACCGTGAAGCCGAACTCGCGCTGGCTGTCGCCGCCGACGACCGTCTTCTTGACGGTGAGGCTGCCGGTCTTGGCGGTGTTGGTAAAGATCGCCGCCTCGACCGTGCGCTCAGCAGCGTCGCCCGCATCGTCGGTCAGCTGTGCAATCTTGGTCTTGGCAAGCAGCTTACCGGCGCCGTTGTCGGTCACCGTGACGGTGGCACGATAGGTGGCCTTCGAGAACGTGAGCGACGTCTCGTCACCCGGCTGCTCGGCGATCACATAGGTATAGGTACCGGGCTTGGTGTACTCGATGGTACCGAAGTTGCCAACCTGGGCATCCTTGTGCAGCTCAATCGTCGACACGCCGTCCTTGGCACCCTTGGGCATGGGTGCCTCACCCTGGGCAGTCAGTGTCATGGTAAAGGCATCCGATGTCATCCAGTTGCGACCGGAGATCTTCTTTTGCACCTTAAAGGCGCTCTCCACCTTCGTGGACTCCACGCTGTAGACGTTGGTGAAGCCCACCTGCGTCGCCTGTCCGACGGTACCCTTCTGGGGGTTCGCCTTATCGACAACCGCAAAGCCGTCCTCGCTCGTCATGAGCTCACCCTTGGAATCGAGCTCCTGCACCTCGTAGTGAGCACCCGTGGGCAAGGTAACCGTGACGGAGCCGCCGTCCTTAAGCACGATGGTGTCACCGCTCTTGATCTGTCCGCTTACATAAGTGCCATTGGTGCCGCTGGGGCGACCGGCGTACGCAAAGGTGCCGGCCAGAGGCGTTGTGCCATCGGCCTGGTAGAGCAGCACCTTAAAGGTAAATGCCTTGTTGGGCGCGGTGATGCCTTCGGCGGCCGTGACCGTCTTGCTCAACGTCAGGCGCCCGTCAGAAACCTGATCGGTGGTGGTGTTGGTCTTGACGGCAGGATTGTTGCCGACCGCCACCGACGCCTGGTTGGAGATGTCGCCCGAAGCGCCACCGCTCTTAAACGCGTCCTCGGTCACGCGGACCTTAAACTGAACCGCGCCCTCCTTGCCGGCGGGAACGTCCTTCAATGTCCAAGTGAGGTTGCCGTCATTGTCCTTGGAGCCGGCATCCTTATGGTCGCCGGCGAACTCCACGAACTCGGTTCCCGCGGGAACGGCATCGGTGATCGTCACCGTGGCAGACGCGCCCTCGGTGTTCTTGTAGCCGATGGTGTAGGTGAGCTCATCACCCAGCGCCACACCCGACTCATTCGAATCCTGGGCATCGCTCTCGGACTTCTTGGGCACGTAGTTGGTCGTGGTGCCGGTATAGCTCTTGTTGTCAACCCAAACGGTGGCAGTGTTATTGATGGTGCCGACAGCGCTTTGGGCGTCCTTCACAGCATCCTCGGTAATCTTGACGCGCACGCGCACCGAACCGTGACTGCCCGCAGGCTGCTCGCCCAGGTTCCAGGTGAGCGACTGGCCACTCGCGGTGCCCTTATCGGCGTTCTTGCCCTCAAAGGCCTCGAACACAACGCCAGTGGGAAGCTCGTCGGTCACGGTCACGTTGGCGGAGACCAGGTTGCCGTCAGCATCGGTCTCGGCGTTGACCCAGTTGATGGTATAGACGTAGGAGTCGCCCACAGAGAGCAGCTGCCCGTCGATGTCCACATCGGGCTTCGCGACCGTGCCGATCGTCTTGACCTTATCGCGCGTATTGTGGAAAACGATCTTGCCCTTCTCGGTACCATTGCGATAGGTCACCTTGGGCGTCAGCGTGCCGTCGTTGTTGTCGGTCACCTCGAGCAGCACGCGGCACGTCGCGGACGTATCCACGGGGCGCACGCCCTCGGGCAGGTTAGCCAAGCGCTCTTTTGCCACCAGGTTAAAGCTGTAGGTGGTGGTGTGGTCGGCATTGTGGCGCTTGGTGGCAATGCCATCGTTGACGGCGCCAGCAAGGTCAATCGTCTGCTCATTAGATTCGCCAGCAGCATTGCCAAGCTTAAAGTTGACCTTACCGAAGTCGACCGTGGCGATACCGTTATCGCTCGCCTGGGTCTTACCCTCATCCATCCATACGAGCTCGCCGTCGGCCTTCTCGGCATACAAGTCAAATGTATACTGGTCAGCCTCGATCTTGTCGCGGGAGTCCATTACCTTCTCGGCAGCAAGACCCTCAAAGGTTCCTTTCGCGATGTAGCTGTTGGTAAAGGACACCTGGGCCTTGGCGGTACCGCTCTCGGAGCTAAACTTCGCATCAGCGGAAAGCTCGACGTTCTTGGCGTCATAGTGCTTGGCCGTGGTCACGGTATAGAGCGAACCGTTATCGCGTTTCTTAACCGCAATCTCTACCTTCCAATAGGTGGAGTCGTATGTATAGCCGCCCTTGCCGCCGTCATTCTCGACAACCTTGTAGGTAAACGTCTTACCCGCATCTTTCGTCGCAAAGGTCAGGCCGCCCAAAATACCGGTATGGGACGTGCCGTCGGCCTGCGGCTCATCGTTAGTCACGGTGAGCTTGCCCTCATCCGCGCGCAGCAGCTTGTTGAGCTTTTCGATTGAAGCATCGTCCTTGCCCGTCACTGTAAAGCCAAACATGCCGGCATGCAGGTCGTGCCCGTTAAGCGTCTTGACGATCTCCAAACCGCCCTGGAGCTCATAGCTCGTCGAAGTGCGATACCTATTGGTGAAGATGAAGCCTTCCGAGCCGGTCGTACCATCGTCGCGGGCCACAAGCTTGCCGCCCTCATCGGTTACAGTGATGGTCAGGGTATAGGTGTGCTCGTCATACGTCCACTCGCCGAGGCCGCCATTCGGGGCCAGCTCGTTAATAGCAAACTTATACGTGCCCGGCTTGTTAAAGGTGAGCTTTGAGAAGTTAACCTGATAGTGTTCCCCGTCCTTGAGGCCCTCCTTCGTTTGCCTCTTCTCAACATAGCTGTTGTCCGCACTCATCGAAGAGCCGGTGATAAGCTTGCCGTTGATGGCAGCCTTGGTAGCATCGTCAGCCGCAGTCATAGCAAAGGTGAACTTGCCCGGAGCATCGGCACCGGCAACCACCTTCGTCACGGACGGGGTGTAGGTTGCCGCCTCGGTGACCGTATAGGTGTTCTTGAATTTGACCGTCGCGACACCGGTGGACGTTGCACCAGACGGATAGATCCACTGGCCCTCGAGCTCGTCCTTGCCATCGACCTGCTTGCTTACCGCTGTCGTGACTCTAAGCGTACCGTCGCCGTTATCCGCCACGACAGCCTTAACCGTATGGACCGTCTTGTCGTACGTATAGTCCGTCGCCTTGTCGTCAATCTCACTCACCGTATAGGTGAACGTCTTGCCGGCATCATCCTGAGTGAAGGTCAACCCACCCGCAGGTATCAAACTAACGGTCTTGGGGGCGTCGGCCTCGACATTTGCGGTCTCAAAGACCTTGCCGTCCGTGGAAATGCCAACCTTGCTGGCAGATATCTCGTCGGCAGGCTTGACGATATAACGGAACGTGCTCTTAGGCGAGCCAAAAATGGTCGCGTCCTTGGGATACGTCAACGTCTTCTCGATCTGCAGACCGCCAGCAGCGCCATAGTCGAGGCTTGCCGTGTAACGGTTCACAAACGAGACAGTAGGCGTCGTGACGCCAACCTCACTTGCATCGTACTGCTGCACGTAGGTAGTCGAATCTTGCTTGAGCTGGACGATCTTTTCGTCCGTCAGCGCGCTCGCGTCGGCGCCGTCGCCCAGCAGCTCCGTCACACCCGCGCCCTTGAGCACGGTCGTCACGGTGTAGAGCTTGGCAGGGTCGTTTTTGCGCGCAAGAACCTTGACGAGCACGATGGCGTCGCCCGTGTAGCCGGTGTCATAGGTGTAGCCGGCAGCCGCAGGCTGGTTCTCGTGGATGCGATAGGCAAACGTACGCCCCAGATCCTGTTCCGTGAGCTCACGGGCAAAGAGCTTCTCCGCCCCACTCGCGCTCACCACGGTGCCGGGCACGCCGGCCCCCGCAGCCGTATTAGACAGGCTGGCCTCGGAGCCATCGACCGATGTCTGAACGCCGTTGTGCCAAAGGCCTGTCGCGGTAAAGGTAAACTGTCCCGCGGCAGAGGCGCGACCCTCGAGGGTCTTGCTGACCGTCACGCCACCAAAGGTGCCCGATGCATGGTACGCGTTGGTAAAGGCAGCCTTGTCGGTTACGGCCTTGTCCGCATCGGAGGCACCGGTGTTGGCGTAGGTCACGCTCGACACGCGCAGCTTGCCCGTGTGGTTGCCCGACTCATCCAGATCGGTCACCACGACGGTCGCGCGTGCAGTGTGCTTGTCCATGGACATGCCCGCCTGGCCATCCCGCGCAGCATCCTCGGTGATGTTGAAGCTAAAGGTACCCGCGCGGTTGAACGTCACGGTCGGGGCGGCTTCGGCGCCAAAGGCGAACGATGCCACGCGTCCCGACGCGGGCGCGTTGGCGACAGCTTGGTTAGTGCCGATAGCAACGGCCCCATCCGTCACTGCCTTTGCGGTGGTCTTACCCAGACCAGTTGCACTGGCATCGTCCGTAGCGGCGGCAAGGTTAAAGGTATAGCTCTCGTCCTGGTTCCAGTCACGACCGCTCACGGTCTTTTGGCCCTGCAGGGTCGCGCTCGTGGGATCCACGCTATATATATTGGTAAAGGAAGGCGTAACGTTCGTGTCCAGCTGCTTTACCGAACCGTCTTCTGTAATCTTGTAGTACTCGATCGAAGTCTGGATGCCAGCACCCTTCTCGGCGTTGCGCACCACGGCGTAATAGACCGATCCATCGTAGGTCATGCTCGTAACGCTGCCGGGATTCTCGGCGAACTTGTAAACGTAGGCACGTCCCGCATCCGCCTTGGCGGTATAGGAGATCGCCGGCCACGTCACCGTACCGTCGGCGTTATTGCCCACGGTCGCGGTGTTACCCTCGGTACCCTGAGGCATGGGGGCCGCCATGTTCTTATCGACCGTATCGAGGCTGAATACCGCGCTGGCATCTGCATAGCCACCCACGCCCTCGAGCTTAAAGTCAAAGGTATTCTGGGCAAGCGGGAACGTCCCGGCGTTGTCGGTCAGGTTCTTTTGGGCATGGATGATGATGCTATGTTCGTGCGTATCGTAGCGGTTGGTGAAGGTTGCGCCCTTACCGGCAACATCCGTCTTGGTGTCGACACCCGCGTCGTCGCACTCCTGCACCATCTTCACGCTCTTAACGACCAGAGCACCGGCATGGTTATCCTCCACCACGACCGTCGCGGTATAGACAGCAGCGGAGTAGCTTATGCCGTCTGCCCTGGCGTCGGATCCGGGGATAACCTCCGAGATGGTATAGGTGTAGGTACCCGGCTTCCTATAGGTAATATCGCCAAACGTCGCCGTCCGGGTTTTCTCGGTGAGCTCAACCGTAGCCACCTTGCTCTTGGCAACGCCGGGCATGGGAACGCCGTCGTCGGCTGTAAGCTGCACGGTAAAGGTATCGCCATCGGCCCAATTGCGGCCCTCGAGCACCTTCTTGGCGCTTAGGCCATTCTGGGCGTCAAGCGTTACGCGGTTGGCGCTGTAGTTGTTGATGAACTCAAGCGTGTTGCTCGCGGGAATCTTTCCGTCCACGAGCGCGGCGATCTTGCCCGTGATAGTGTTGCCGGTTCCTGATTGCTTCTCGCCACCGACCTTGCGGTTCACGAGGCTAAAGCCAGCCGGAAGCACCGACTCGTCGGCAGAGCCGGTCACAGTGTTAACGATGCTCGCCAGCACATTGCCACTGGACTCCTCGCCCTTAGTGGTGAGCTCGCTCACGCTATAGCTGTCGCCCTGCTTAAGGTCGTATACGCGAATGGTCTCGCCGGCCTTAATGGAATGGGTGTCGCCGTTCCTAAGCTTAAAGGAATTGCCCACAGCGTTGCCGCTCGCATCGAACACATGCGCCTCGTAGCCCTCCTGGGACCCCGGCAGGGTGAACTTAAACGTAAACGTCAGATCCTTATCATTCGCATCCTTAGTGGGTGCAGTAAGACCATCATCTGCTGTCACGGTCTTAGTCACTTGCAGGCGTGCCACGCGACGATCGGTATACTGCACACCCGTTGCCGTGGTAAAGAGATGGTTGAGCTGGAGCGTGCCCAAGTCAGTACGGGTCTTGGAGGCGTCGTCTATATATGCTGAATCGTTTTCTTGATAAAGAGCCATGCGGTTTACGCCCGTGTCCGCATAGATAGTAGCCAGCTTGTTGTCGCGCTTGCCACCGTCCTCGACATAGCGCAAGACGGTCTTGGCACCTTGCGTCGTCTTGTCATAGCGCATATGCATCCAGTTGTCCGTAGGACTTGTCGGGCCCCATGTCAGGCTTCCGTTGGCGTCAACGGCCGCACTCTGCAGCTTGCCCTTAATGTGCGTAAGCGTGTTGTCGATGGAATCGGGAGAGCCAAACTGCGTCAGGGAAGCAATCAGCGAACCCGGGCCGCTCATGCTGAGCACACCGTCGCCTTTCTTGCCGGCATCCACATACACACCCGAATCGTCCACGATTACCTTGGTGATGGTGTTGTTAATCTCATGGCCATCCGGGCTTGCAGACTCACGCAAGTAGTACGTGCCCTTGATAAGGGGCGCATGATTATTCGAATCGAGCGGGAAGCATGCAGCACCCTCAATGTCATACGGATAGGTCATGCCATTTGCCTTCACGGTGTCATACGGCTCGGCACCGGGCTTGATGGCATACGTGCTGGGGCTATTGCCAGTAACGTCCTTGGCCTGGTACAGCTGAAACGTCGCGCCGTTCACGGGCTTGCCCAGGTCGTCGACCTTCTGCACAAACAGACGATTCTGGACGTTGGTGAGGTGGATCACCGTAGAGAACTGCCTGTTTATCGTTTGATATTTGACCATAGAGGTGTTGCCGATGGTTGCCCCCGCCAGAGACGATGCAGTGGTGTGATACACCGCCACGGTATATTCGGACTGGGACTTATCTTCCAACATGGCGGCGTACTTTTCGATATCGCCGGGCAGCAACCTGACCGTCACCACATAGTCGCCCTTGGTGTTGACGCCAAAGACGCTCGTGTCCGCCGATTTAGCAGCCTCGACCGCGCCCTCAATGCCGTGTTTGGAGCACAGCTTATAGCCATCGAGCGGGTTGCCCGTGACCGGCGTCCACGCGTCTTCGCTTGTGTGTTCCTCGCCCGCACCGGTGAGCTTGAGCACGACGGCAAAGGTCGTGCCCGAGCTAATGGGGTTATTCTTATTGTCTTTTGTTTCTTTATTAAGAGAAATGGTCTCCTTGGCAGCCAGATAGCCACCGTTCAGCCACATGCGGCTGCCCGTCCATTGCGTTGTGCCGTCGGCCATGGTGACCGTCGTTTGCGGTGCAACCACCACACCACCCGAGCCACTCGCCGCAGCTTGCTTGTACTGCAGGTGCAGCTCGCCTGGCGTTGCGGTGGTCGACGAGGTCAGGCTCGAGCGGTACCCCTCGGGCAGGCCTGTCTCTTTGAGTACAAAGTAGTCGTGCCCGTCGGCATGCTGGTTATCAAATGAAAGGACGGAGCCGTCCGACTTCAGAAACACCAGCTGGCCCTTATCGTCCGTCGTGCCCTGAGCGATGGGATCGCCCTGCGCCTTCCAGTTGGCATCCGACTGATACAGAGCAAACTCGGCACCCTGGACTGCCTCGCCGTTTTGGTCGACCTTCGCGACCTCGGACGACGGCAGGGTGGTGAGGTTGAACTTAAGTTTCATGTTCGATGCGCCCGCGCCGCGCTCCAGATAGAAGAAGCTCAGTGTGTGCTTGGTGCTGTCGCTGAAGGTGTTAGGGGAGTTAATGGAAAAGTTGGAGACATCCGCACCGGCGGCTTCGTACATCGCCCTGATGGTGGTGTCTTGAATGGTCTTTTCGGGATCATTTGCGTTGTCGACATGGCCGACATGCACGTCGCCGGTGGCGAAGTTGATCTTGAGCGTCGCCTTCTCGTGAATGCCACCCAGATCGCCCACGAGTACGCCATCGATGTACACCCAGACGTCGTCGTCACCCGAGAACTCAAAGACCATATCCTCGCCTTTGGTGGTCTTGCCACCGTTAGGCTGGACAAACTCCGTGGTCATGGACATGCCAAAGTGGTGGTTAAGGTTCGTGCTTCCATCAATGATCTGCTTAGGGGAGAGGCTGTTGCCCATCTCATCAAAAACCTTTTCAGCCGAGTCAAAGGGGAAGAACTGGCCCAGATTGGTTTCGCTACTCGCATCGCCCTTATATACGCCCGCCTTATCGTAGACGTCAAAGGAGTTGGTCGTGGGGTTATACACGGCATAGTTACCGTCAGAGCCGTACGAGTCGTAGACGTAATAGCCATTCTGGAGCTGGAAGAGGCCTTTCACGTCGTTGTAGACAGCCTTACCATTCTGCTTATCGTTATTAAAGAGATAGGCCAGCGATTCATCGGTGCAATCGCCTTTCGTGCCGTATGAGGTATAGGTGCCGGCGTTGATCGCCGGATAGCCATTTACCAGCGTGTTCTTTACAAAAGAAAGGCGTCCAAAGCCATCAATGACGCTTCTGCCCGTCCACCTGTTAATGCCCGTGCCGGCACCACCATTGAACTTGAGCTGGTGATCTTTGTTGATGCCAGTGTTGTTATTGCCATTCTTGTCGTTTATGTTGACGGACTTATCGTTGTCGCCGTTCACGACCCAATAGTCGAACAAATTGACCGTAGTGCCGGTGGGATTCACCGTCTTCACGATGTGGTTGCTAAAGGGAACTGTCTGGTCGGCCGACGCACTCGTCGCACCAAACAAGAGTGCACACGCCGCCAGCGGGACGGCCAAAACCCTCAGGACACGCTTGGCGGTATTGGTTTTCTTGCCAAAAGGCTTTAGCATTTCTCGAGCTCTCGCACACACGCGATTCATGAAGGCCCTCCCCAATCCATGAGGACGTCAAGCAGCGATTCGCTATATATGTGTGTCGTCCCCATCGATGCAAATATACGCCCCATTACAGTCTGAAATAGGCCATCGATAAAATTCGATGGCGAGCATTCG
>CALGZY010000015.1 GCA_937934355.1 uncultured Collinsella sp.
GCCTTGTTCTTGGCCTGGCGGGCCTTGGGCGAGCTGCGCACCCACTCGAGCTCGGCCTCCATGCGCTTGGCGAGCTTGGCGTCGCGGTTGCCCTGCGCCTCGATACGGGCGGCTTTGGTCTCCAGATACGTGGAGTAGTTGCCCTTGTAGGGATAAAGGTGACCGCGGTCGACCTCGCAGATCCACTCGGCAACGTTATCCAGGAAGTAGCGGTCGTGTGTGACGGCAAGCACCGCGCCTTGGTAGTTGTGCAGGAAATGCTCGAGCCACAGGATCGACTCGGCGTCCAGGTGGTTCGTGGGCTCGTCGAGCAGTAGCAGGTCGGGAGCCTCGAGCAGAAGCTTGCACAGGGCCACGCGGCGGCGCTCGCCGCCGGAAAGCACGTTGACCGGCATGTCAGAATCGGGCAGCTGCAAGGCGTCCATGGCCTGGCCGAGCTTGGAATCGATATCCCAGCCGTCGGCGGCGTCGATCTCGTCCTGGAGCTTGCCCATCTCGGCCATGAGTGCGTCCATGTCGCAATCCGGGTCGCACATCTCCTCGCCGATCTTGTTGAAGCGATCGACCTTGGCGATCATATCGCCAAACGCCATGCGCACGTTCTCGATGACGGTCTTGTCGTCGTCGAGCGGCGGCTCCTGCTGCAGGATGCCCACGGTGTAGCCGGGGGTGAGCCTGGCATCGCCGTTGGAGACCTCCTCAATACCGGCCATGATCTTAAGCAAGGTCGACTTACCCATGCCGTTGGGGCCCACGACGCCGATCTTGGCACCGGGGTAGAAGCTCAGGGTCACGTCGTCAAGAATTACCTTGTCGCCATGGGCCTTGCGAGCCTGATACATCTGGTAGATAAACTCCGCCATATGCCTGTTCTATCCTTTCTACCTGCTGTTTCCCTATTCTTGTTTCGCTTTAGTGGAAACGAAATGAAAAAACCAGCTCTGAAACTTAACGAAAAAGGGGCATGGTTGCCCATACCCCCTAATACTACCTGGGAAAAGTCCCCCGGAACATACTATGAACTGCGTACGCTAGTTTTCCGCAACCTTAGCGAGCGGCTCGCTGCGATTTGCGCCACAGCAGATACGAGTAGACGTAGACGGCTCCGGCCGAACCAAACGCCAGCACCGCAATCACCGCGGCGACGACTTCACTCGAAAGCACCGCACCTGCCACGCCCATTACGATGAGGCCAGCACCCAGCACCATAAAGCAGGCACCGCCAAAGCGCTGCGTACGGCGCCAGTTCTCGGGATCGGCAAGCGCCCAGGGCGTCTTGATACCGAGCGTATAGTTCTGCTTCACACGCGGCAAGTAGTTGCCTACGCCGATGAACAGCAAACCGACAACACCGGAAATCAGCACGTTGACCGAACCGACCGCCGGCACCACGCCCCACACCGTGAGCTCTCCCAGCCAGCTTATGGCGCACATGAACAAGGTGAAGGCGATTACGTAGCCCTGATAGAACTTGCCCGAGGTTCGATACGCCTCGCCCTTGGGGTCGACGCGCGGCACCACGTAGAACATCGCGAGAAACACCAGCGGCAACGCGCCGAGCGCGGAGGCCATCCAACTGGGACCCCAACCGTCGACGGCGCCGCTCGCTCCCCAGTGCGTGGGAATCTGCGCCGGCAAGCTCGGCATCACCATGAGGTGCGCTACGACATTGGCGACGCACAGAGCGACCAGCGCGATCCACACGCGCGGCGATACCCCTGTGGCGTGAATGCTCTTGTTTTCGTTATTCATCCTTATCACCTTCCGTGTTTGTAAAGCCCATAAACCAACCGATCAAGTCCTGCATGACGGTGGTGTTTAAGCTGTAAACGATGTTTTGGCCATGACGTTCGTCGGTCACCAACCCGGCGTTTTTGAGCGTCGCCAAGTGATGGCTCAGCGACGGCTTACTGATATCGAAATGCTCGGCAAGCTCCCCCGCCGTGCAATTACCCTCGCGCAGCAACTCCAAAATGCGCCGTCGCGTTGGATCGGCAAGCGCCTTAAAACCCTCTCCCGGCATAAGACCTCCTCTCATCATCTCTCATGACGCGCACACTATACTCGATATTTAGATGTTTGTCTAACTATCTAATTCAGGAACATATATAGAACATTCGTTCGTATTTAGCCACAATGGAAGTTGAAGCAGATGGGCCAGCTCCCTCTATCCGAGAAGGAGATGGACTATGAGTATTGACGATGTCCTGACGTTGTTGTTGCTTGTAATCGCGGCTGTGGAGCTCGGCATCCACATTGGAGGTCGAATGAAATAGCCGCCCCCGCGTAATGCGAAGACGGCCACTTCTCACGCTACAAACGTGTTTTGGAGTTGGCCAACCCGCTGCAACGGGTGCCATCTGCTTCAATCTTATGCGAATCCCGACCCCATTTCAACAAGCCCAAGGACTCAAATGGAATCGCGATAACACCTATAATGGCGATAGCTAAAACACGATTCGCTCCCCCATTGGAGGATGTTTATGACCGAAACCGCAGCCGCAATTCCCAACGAGACACGCGACACCAAGCTCGAGATCATCATGGGCCGCGAGGCACTCGATAAGCTCGCCAACGCCACGGTGCTGGTGCTCGGCTGCGGAGGCGTGGGCTCCAACTGCTGCGAGGCACTCGCCCGCGGCGGCATCGGTCACTTCGTCATTCTGGACAAGGACATCATCGCGCCCAGCAATATCAATCGCCAGGCCATCGCATTTCACAGCACCATCGGCAAGCGCAAGGTCGACGTTATGGAGGCCATGATCAAAGACATCAATCCTGCCGCCACCGTCATCAAGCGTACCGAATACCTGCTAAGCGACAACATCGATGATTTCTTCGCGAGCGTTTTGGAGCAGACAGGCGGCAAGCTCGATTACGTCATCGACGCCATCGACACCATCTCGGCCAAGCTCACCATTGCCAAATATGCTCAGGACCACGACATTCGTTTGGTTAGCTCCATGGGCGGGGCCAACAAGCTCCATCCCGAGTGCCTCCGCTTTGCCGACATTTTCGATACGGTACGTGACCCCATGAGCCGCATCATGCGCAAAGAGTGTAAGAAACGCGGAATCAAGAGTCTGCACGTGCTGTTTAGCTGCGAGGAATCGGTTAAGACCCAACCTCGCGACCCGTCCAACATCCACGAGCGTACCGAGTTGGGTACCGCCAGCTTTATGCCGCCCATCATGGGTCAGATGATTGCCGGCGAGGTTATCCGCCAGATCAGCGGGCGCGGCACCGAGCGCGTACGCGCCGACGGCCAACGCCTGGACTAGCAGGATGTCCTGCGATGGAACCGCAATTCTTTGACACGCATTGTCATCTTGATTTGATGCTCGGCCCCGATGCTGCAGCCAGTGAGTCGGCGGCGTCGGGTCTGGGGCTCTTTGACTGCGGGGTCGACCCACGCGACTTTTCGGCCGCAAACGAGCGCGCCCGTCGCCTACCAGGCATCATCGCTGGCGTTGGGCTCCACCCCTGGTGGCTCGCCGACGGCCGCTGTGGTCCTGCCGAAGTCAATCTGTTTTGCGAAGTTGCTGCCCAAGAGCGCTACATCGGTGAGATCGGGCTCGACTTTTCCGCTCGTTTTGCCGGAAGTGAGCCGCTACAAATACAGGCATTTGACCGGCTCTGCGATACACTCGTGCAGCATCCTCTTACCGGGCGCGTGGTATCAATTCACGCCGTTCGTTCGGCAGGAACCGTACTGGACGTCCTCGAATCGCACGGATTACTCATCCCAAACCCCGACTCCCCCGCTATCATCTTCCACTGGTTTAGCGGTACTTCGGACGAACTCATCCGCGCGCGTAATGCGGGCTGCTATTTTTCCGTGAACGAGCGGATGCTCGCCACCAAGCGCGGTCGCGAATACGCCCGACAGATCCCACTCGATCATTTGCTGCTCGAGACCGACGCGCCGACCGAGCCAAACACAGAAACAAGCGCGCAGTCGCTTATCAGATCGCTCGCATGGACCTCAGAACGCATCGCCTCACTCAAAAACTGTGACGCAAAGCACATCGAGTCGGAGGTTTTGGCAAATTCACGCTCTGTTTTTGGCCTTCGCTGACCCCTGTGTGCAAAAAATGCCAAATATGAGTACTGTTAGCGAAATGATTACATTACTTTGAGCTTTACGACCGCCAGAATAATCTACGATTGTCCATTAACTAACACTTTTACAGTCACTCATCCTGCATTTTCGCAATTTTAAACCCCTCCAAACGCTCAAATCACATCTGAAGGGGTCGATTTTGCTGCGACTAAATTAGTGACAGTACTCATATTTGGCATTTTTTGCACACGGGGTCCCGGGGAAGCGACAATTCGACTTCCCGGGACTGTTCACCTATTCGGAAATCGGCGCTCCGTGGCCCCAGGAGCCTTCCATGCCGCACACGGTCGAGGCAAACCCGGCAGCAAAGTCGAGTGCACGCTCGATGGCCTCGGCGCCATCCTCGCCACGCTTGACAGAATCGAGATAGCACATCAAGAACGAAGTCAGGAACGAGTCACCCGCTCCCATGGTGTCCTTCATATCTGCCACAGGCTTGGCACGCTGCCGATAGTAACGCTCGCCGTCATAGGCAATGCAGCCCTCAGCGCCAGCCGTTGCCGATACAAAACGCGGACCTAGGCTCTTCACCCATGCCAGACGCTCGCGAATCTCATCCTCGCTCGCGGCGTCTGCCGCGCTAAAGAATGCGAAGTCAACGTAGGGAGCAATCTGCTCGTAGTACTCGTCGGTCGAATCGTCCGAGAAGTCAAACGAAACCGTGACGCCCGCGGCCTTCAACTTGGGAAGTTCGCGCTCGGTAAAGCAATAGTTGCCCGAGTGGACTACGTCGAACTGCTTCATGTACGCAAGGTCAAAGCGATCGAGCACATAGCGAGCATCACCACGGATGCCACCCTCATTGGAGCCAAGGAAAACACGGTCGCCGTTAACGACGGTCACGCGAGCCGCTCCGTTCTCGCCAATCATCTGCTCGCACTTGTCAAGCTCGATACCCTCATCCTCGAGGCTTGCAATGACATGCTCGGCAGCGGCGTCATTGCCAAAAATGCCCATATATGCAGAGCGTGCGGCACCGCATTTCTTGGCATAAACGGCGAAGTTCACCGCATTGCCGCCAGGATACATGGTATGGATATGCTCGTAGCGATCGACGACGTTGTCGCCAAATCCGAGCGCGTTAACGTTAAATGCCATGGCCTTTGCCCCTTCTAGTACTCGACAACACCCATATAGCGACGGAAATCGGGATCGTGATCAAACACCTTGCCGCGTGCAGCACGCAGCTCGCAGTTCATGGCGTAGAACAGCACCGGGTCCAGATAGGCACGGACGCTCGCCGGCACGGCTTCCATACCGTACTCCTTGGCATCGAGCACCATCAGCGTATCGGTATGCGTCTTAAGGAACGCCAGGGCGCGCTCGTCCATAGCACGGCACTCGCTGGAGCCCATCTGCAGGAAGTAAAAAACGCCATCCTGAGTAGCCTCGAAGGGGCCGTGGAAGTACTCGGCAGAGTGGATGTAGCTGCAGTGCTGCCACTGCATCTCCATAAGAGAGCAGATAGCGAAACCGTAGGTCTGGCTAAAGTTGGGACCGCTGCCCAGAATATAGAAGAACTCGTGCTCCTGGCAAAGTTTGGCAAAGCGATCGCCCAGCTCGGCATTTACCTTCTCGCGTGCCGGGGGAAGAATCTTATCCATCTCGGCAATACCGGCATACATATCGGCAAGATCGGCGTAGCCCTCCTGCTGATCGAGCAGCTCTGCCGCAAGCGACAGCGAAATGCCAGCGGGGACCTCGGCCTGCGGCACGCCCTCGCCCCACGGATAGACCCATGTGGCCCATTTGCCGGTGTCGATCTTGGATCCAGCGTTGTCGGTCTGGGCGATCACCGTAGCGCCGGCAGCAAGGGCAATCTCGCAGCCCTCGACGACCTCCGGGGTGTTGCCACTGTGGCTACAAGCGATGACCAGGGACTTCTCGCCCAGACGACGCGGACGCATGATATCGAACTCGCGAGCCGTATAGATATACGAAGTGAAGGTGGTTGCCTCGCGCTGCAGAAGCTCATGAGCCGGGATCAAATCGATCATGGAGCCACCGCAAGCAATCCAGTAGACGCTGTCGAACTTGCCCTTCTCGGCAATTGCCTCTTTGATCAGATCATGTGCGTTCATATCCAGTTCCTTTCTTGTTTGGCCCGCAATCA
>CALGZY010000016.1 GCA_937934355.1 uncultured Collinsella sp.
CGCTCGGCCCACTCGATGTTGTTCTGCTCGTCGAAGCGGGCGCGGAGCTCCATGAGCACCGTGACCTCTTTGCCGTTCTCGGCGGCATCGATCAGCGACTCGCACAGGCGGCTCTGCTTGGCCACGCGGTAGAGCGTGATGCGCAGCGAGATGCACTCGGGGTCGTAGGCGGCCTCGTGTACCAGATCCAGGAAGGGGTTCATGGCCTCATAGGGATAAAAGAGCAGTTTGTCGTGCTGAAGCACCTGCTCGCGGATGGAGCGGGACATATCGATGGTGGGGTTGGGCTGCGGCTTAAATGGCGTAAAGAGCAGCTCGTTGCGCAGGTGCTCGGGAATCTTGCCCTCAATGCCAAAGACATAGCCCAGGTTGAGCGGGATATCGCAGGTAAAGACCGAACGACGCGAGAGCTCGAGCGCCTTGCGGATAGTCTTGAGCGTTGGCTTTTCGAGCGAGCCCGATACGGCGAGCACCACCGGCTGCAGGCGCAGGCGCTTCTTGAGGATGCGCTTCATGTGCTGGCGGTAATCCTCTTCCTCCTCGACGCCCTCGCCGTCCGGGTCGATGTCGGCGTTGCGGGTGACGCGGATGAGCGCGCGGTCGAGCGGCTTATAGGAGCCAAAGCAGCTGTCCAGGCAGGTGAGGATGACGTCCTCGAGCAAGATGTAGGAGTAGGTGCCGGTGGGCGAGGGGATCTCGACCACGCGGTTCATCGAGGCGGGAATCTCGATCAGGCCCAGCAGACTTTCCTCGTCGGTGACGCCGTCCAGGCCGCACGCCAGGTAGAGCGCGCCGTTGCGCAGGTTGGGGAAGGGGTGGCGCGGGTCGATCACCAGCGGTGAGATGACCGGCGACACGTAGGCCTGGAAGTAGCGGGTTACAAAGGTGCGCTCCTCGGGCGTAAGCGAATCGACACGCGCGCGGTGAACGCCCAGGGTGTCGAGCTTGCCCTCGATGTTCTTAAAGATGGACTCCCAACGGGTAAGGAGCCCGGGCATTTCGGCCATGACAGCATCGACCTGTTCGGAGGCGGTCATATTGCTCTTGTTGTCGACAGG
>CALGZY010000017.1 GCA_937934355.1 uncultured Collinsella sp.
TAAGTTTCCTGCTCTACAGTCCTGCTCACGACGGAGGCCACATTAAGTGGCCTCCTGTTCGTGCGGAACTCGCGATAAACTTAACCCCCGCACCCCTCGCGCGGCGGGCAACCGTCGTTGGACTTATCACTGACACCAATAAACCGCTTGCATATCGTCTGTTGGCCTGGCACGGTACAATGCTTGTAGCTTTAAATTTATAAATTAGTGGGGTTATCGATGGCAGAATCTCGTGCGGAGCGTAGGGCTCGTCGTGCTTTGGTGGAGGCGGCTGAGGGGTCGAAGGAGGAGAAATCTTCTACGAAATCCAAGTCTTCTAAAGCTGCAAAAAGCAAGTCGGCTAAGGGCAAGCGTCCCGGCTCTCGTCGGAGCGAGGACAAGGCATCTCAGACTCGCACCAAGCGCCCGCATAAAGATCCGGTTTCGTCTGCGCGTAAGGCTGTGGACCCCAAGTCTCCCTGTTCGATCATGAAATCTTGCGGTGGGTGCACGGCGCTCAATCGTCCTTATAAAAAGCAGTTGGCAGCTAAGCAGGCTGCCATGGGGGAGCTTTTTGCTTCGCTTTGTGAGCGCGAGGGTATCGCCGTTGACCCTATTCGCGGTATGGGCGTCACCCTGGGCGACCCGGGTAAATATCCTGCGCCGCGTGGCTTTCGTCATAAGGCTGCCACTCCCTTTGCTCCCGGCAAGGAGGGCGCTGTCCGCTGCGGTTTCTTTGAGCGCGGCACGCACAAGATCGTTGCCGTGCCCGAATGTCCTGTCGAGGCGCCGGGTGCCCGTCAGATTCTCAACGGCATCGCACGCGAAGCTGAGCGGCTGCATATTCCCGCCTTTAATGAGGACAAGCATCTTGGTTTGCTTCGCTATGCCGTCGTCCGCTGCGGTTGGCGTACAGACCAGGTCATGGTTACGCTCGTGACCGCCCAGCGTGACTTACCGCATGCGCAGGAGTTCTTTGAGGCCGTCGCGGCGCTCGATCCGCATATCGTCACCGTTGCCCAAAATATCAATGGCCGTCCCGGTAACGCCATCTTGGGTGAGGAGACTCGTATCGTTTATGGCGCCGAGTGCATGCGCGACCAGCTGCTCGGTTGCGAATTCGATATCTCCCCTACCGCGTTCTATCAGACCAATCCGCAGCAGACCGAGCTGCTCTATCAGCTCGCGATTGACGGCATGGACCTGCAGCAGGGTGACATTCTTATGGACGCGTACTGCGGCAGCGGCACCATCGGTCTGTGCGCCGCGAAGGATGCCCAGGACAGAGGTGTCGGCATTATGCTGCTCGGCGTGGAGCGCAACCCGGCGGGCATTGCCGACGCACGTCGCAATGCCGAGCTCAACGGCCTCACCCGCAGCGCTTGGTTTATGGCCGACGATGCCACCGACTACATCCTAGATGCCGCAGATAACAACGAGCGCGTCGACGTCCTTTCCATCGACCCGCCGCGCGCCGGCTCTACCCCCGAGTTCCTCGAGGCCGCCTGCGCACTTAAGCCGCGCCGCATCACCTATATCAGCTGCAACCCCGTGACCCAAGAGCGCGACCTGCACCAGCTCCTCGACGGTGGCTATCGCCTGCTCAAGATCACGCCGGTCGACATGTTCCCTCATACCGACCACACCGAGACCGTCGCGGTCCTCGAGCGCCGCTAATCCACCCCGGTAGATTTTTGGGACAGGAAAGGGGGCGGCCCGTCTGGACCGCCCCCCCCCTTCGTTGGGCATATGAGCCTCGTTACATCCCCTTGCGCAAATCGCACACGCCGGCTGCCGCCATCTCGCGCAGCAGCGTCTCGCGGTCGCGCGTCACGATCAGGTCCAGCGGGAAGTGAATCTCGTCGAGCAACTTGCGGGCGTGCTCGAGCTTGCCAATGGCCATACCAATGTGGGCATCGGTCGACACACCAATACCCACGCCCAGCTCGGCGCAGCGCTCGGCAATCTTGCGGCATACGGCCCAATGCTCAGTGTCGGCACCGTGCTCAAGACTATGGTTATTAATCTCAATGATCTTGTGCTTGGCCTTGGCCGCCAGCAGCACCTCATCGATATCGAACGGCACGCCCGAACGACCCGTATGCCCAAGCATGAACACCTTGGGGTGCTCCAGGGCATTGATGTACATCTGGGTCGTTTGGGTGAGCGTCGCGCCTTCGGCAAACTGCGGGTTATGCACGCTTGCCACCAAATAATCCAAATTACGCGTCACCAAATCGAACAGCGAATGCTGGTGACTGTACGAATCGCCGGCAATATCGAGCGACACGGGAATGTCCTCGCCAAACAAGCTTCCGTCCAGCGAAACGATATCGGCCTCGGCACCACGCAGCACCAGCACGCCGCTCCAAATGCGCGGCCAGATATCCTGGTTGATAAAGAACTGGTAACTGCGCAGGTCATTGGGGCAAGCCGTAACCATAGAGCTCAAATGGTCGGCAGATCCGAGCACCTGCAGACCACGCTCTGCCGCCCAGTACACATTCTCCTCAATGGTCGAATATGCATGCGCAGAGAACATCGTATGGGTATGAATGTCACAAGAAAGCAGGTAGGGCATCAGGTCTCCTTATCTGGCACGGCCGTCGCTTATATTCATTGTACGCATAGCCTTCGATAGTCGTAAAACCACTCCATCCCAAAGACACAACGTCCATGACAACGGGGTCCGGCTTAACATCAAACCCCGTTTCACGTAAAACATTGTAGGCAGAGCGCTTTACTTTTAACGATACTCGTCCGCCAACTGTTTCCAAGCGGGTAGCGAATTGACAATCGTTTCGTAGCTCAC
>CALGZY010000018.1 GCA_937934355.1 uncultured Collinsella sp.
ATGGACGAGAAAAGTGTCCGCAAGTCTCATGGCCATCACATCCCACCTGCCAAAGGGATGGGTGAGTGAGCGTTACTCCTGCTCGGACTCCTCAGCCTGCTTACGGCTGCGGATGAGGTGCGCCACGCCGATGCACAGCACCGCGCCGCCAGCGATCCAAGTGAAGGTCACGCCGTTGAGACCGGTGAGCGGGAGGTTGGAGCCCTTCTTGTTCCGGATGGTGACGGGAATCGTGGCATCAGTGGCATTAGTAACGTTATTCGTATCAACCATGCCAGAATTATCAGAGACCTTAAGCCCCGTCAAGTTGCCATCATCGTCGTAGTCCGGGGTGACCGTAATGATAACCGGCGCGATGGTGTTGTAGCCTTTAGGCGTGGTGGTCTCAGTTATTTGATATTTACCAGCGTCGAGACCGGGGATATAAATCTGACCGCTAGTCTCATCCGTAGTGAACTCATAGGCTTTGTCCTCTGTAACGAGGGTGCCATCCTGAGCAAGCCACTTACCCTGAGAACCGGCGTCCTCGCTTCCCTCGCCGTCCATAACCTTTACCTTGAAGCCAGCCTTGAGCTTCTTATTAGTATCCTCGCTGTCAACCTTGGTAACATCGAGACGGAAGACGTGGTCTGTCACGACCTTGGTCACGGATTTGCCGGTACCTGCGGCCATGGGGTTGTTAGAGTACTCGAGATAGACCTTGTTATCATTACCGGCAACTTCATAGCTAGCCTTGCTATTGAGTTCGGCCTTGTAGAAGACAACGATCTTAGTCTCTGCGCCGATGTTAAGCGTCTCGTCGTCGTTAGCCGCAGTAGCCGACTTCAGCCCATTTCCCTTATCAAAATTCACCGTCAGAACGCCATTGCCCCCAGCAGGATCAACCACGTTGTAGCTTTCCGGATTAATCTTGGTATATTTCTGACCATTCAGCGCATAAACCTCGAGCGAGCCCTTAGCATAAGTAAGGCCCTGCGAAAGGGTATCCGTAAATTTGTATGTATAGGTATCATACGTGGCGTAGTTGTCTGCAATCGTGCCGGTGAGCTTATAGCTTACTTCCTGACCAACCTGGGAGTCAGCAACATTACTCCACCCCTCTTGAGCGGTGTAGCCGTCTTGATTATTCTCATCGCGGTCGTTAAGGATCTCCTTCTCGACGGTGGGGATTTTCTTTTTCGGCGCAATTTTCACCGGAGTCGCGCCGTCCACGAGCTTGAAGATAGGCGAGGTAAAGGCATCGGTCGATTGACTGGCCGCTGAGCCTTCAGTAGGATTGTTAACGCTCGCAGTAAGGAACAACCAATAACCAGCATCGAGGTCGTCAAGCGTGTTTTTTCCTTGCGTGGTCTTCTTCCAAGTAAAGCCTTCTGCGCTAAGTTTCTTCGCAATTTCATTCAGCACGTTATCACTTGCGACGCGCGAGTTGTCCCCGTCCACGTTGGCATTCGTACACAGCCATTCGGCGGCATCCTGGGCATTTTTGCTGCGATAATTACCCTTATCGTTGGCAACGCTCCAGCTGTCGATTGCTTGTACGACGGCTTCCTGAATTTTCTGCTTCTGCGCGTCATCGGCGCCTGCCCACTGGATATTAGAGGCAGTGGAACCGCTCACATTGGCTGCAAAGATTTGAATGCCCTTATAGGTCGTGGTCGAAGAATAAGCGTCCTCAAACGTCACGGTCGAACCACCCTCAGCAAACGCCATCGTGACGGGCGCCATGACGCCACCAAAGCTCAGCGCTGCTGTGAGGCCTGCTGTCACTGCCAGGCGTGCGATGTTCTTGCTCATGCTCATCTTCTTTTCCTCCGTTTGCCGTTTGATTCTCATTCGATCGGTCATCATCTGTCTGTGTCTTAGCATCTGCTTCGCTACGTCTCGCCCCGCTCTCTGTGGGGCTGCCAGCTACTCTTTATGGCTGCCGCCTCCCCGCTTGACCAGGAGCGCGACCACGATGAGCGCGGCTCCGGCGACCGCTGCGGCGGCCGCGGCGTACATTGCCATATCGCCAGTCGAGGGCATAAAGCCTCCGGTGGTAATGCTAGGGGGTGTGCCGGTGGGCGTGTTGATGAGCGACGCCTCCAGGCTGCCCGTCGACCCGTCCGCGCTGTCGGCGCGCAGGGGCAACTCGGCCGTGATGGTGAGCTTGGGCTTGGCGGCGGCCACCTGGTCGACGTCCAGGCCCTCGGCCTTAACTGTCACGGAGCGCGTGCCCTCAAAGGCGGTGTAGCCCTTGGGCGCCTTGAGCTCGCGGACCTCCAGCTTGCCCGAGTCCACGCCCGAGACAGTCACGCGGCCGTCCTCGCCCGTGGTGACGGTGGCCTTGCCCTCCGCATCCCACGTGCCGTCGGCCGCTAGCGTGCGGCCGCGGTCGTCGGCGATGCTCAGGACCGCCCCGGCAAGCGGCTTGTCGCCGTCGCTGCCGCGCTTGGTGAGCGCGAGATCCCAGGTGTAGGCGCACGCATCGTCGCTCGGCGTGCGGGTGAAGCCGGCGTCGCCGGACTGGTCGGCAAAGGGAGAGCGCGGGTAGCGCAGGTAGACCTCGTTGGGGTTGCCCTTCGCGATGCCGTGGTTGCACGCGCTGTTGAGCGGCGCATTGTACACGGCGACCACGCGGGCGCCCGCGGTGAAGGCGTCGGCCCCGCCGAGCGCGGCGATGAGGTCGCCGGTGCGCACGGTGAAGGCTTTGCCCTCGACCGAGACCCTGCACTGTGAAGTTATGTCGGTCCACCCTTTAGCCGGCGTCGAGCTGGCGCTGCCGCCCTCACATGAGACCGCGTCAAAGCCACCGTCCGCGCCCGCCGCCACGTACACGCGCATGCTCGCGGCCACCTTGGAGGGGTCGAGCCCCGCGCCCATGGTGTCGACGAACCGCACCGTATAGGTGTCGTAGGCGGCAAGGCCCGCCGGGACCGTGGCAGAGAGGCGCCAGTACAGGTCGTCGGCGACCGTGGCGTCGGCGGCCTTCTGCCATGCGGCGGTGCCGTCCTCCAGCACATGCTTTTGGACCTTGGGGGTCGCCGCCTTGGGCTTGACGGTGACGGCGCTGCCGCCGACCAGGGCCATGATCGGCGCGGTGCCGACCTCGCCTTGGGCGATGGCGTCGTCGTCGGCGACGATGAGCCAGTAGCCACAGGGCAGCTCGGCCTCCGTGCCCGCGTTAAGGGCCAAGGACACGGCGCTAGAGCTCTGAAGGGAACGAGCGAGCTGTGCGCTCAGTGCGCTCGTTAGGCGGGAATCGGTGTTGAGCCACTCGGCAGCTTCCCGCGCGGTGGTCTGGGAATTGGGCATGCCGGCGCTGTGCAGCACAGGCAGCGCGGCGTCGCGCACGGCGTCGCTTGCCCAGGCGAGGTCGGTGGCGATCTTGGCGTCGTTGTCGCCGTCGACAACGTTGGCGCTAAAGATCTGGTAGGCATCGTAGCTGCTCGCCACGGTGCCGCTCACCGTGATGGAACCGGTCGAGGTCGGCGCGGCCTGCGCGGAAGCGGGGAACACAACCGCGCAGGTGCCGATCAGGAGGGCAAGCAGCGCAAACAAGATCGGGAAGGAGCAAACTTTCTTATTCACGACGCTCACCTCCCTTCGCATTCGCCTTGCGACGAATGTGCATCCAGGCCGCAGCAGCGCAAAGCACCGCCGCACCGGCAAGGTACGTCAGAGTGACGCCCGACATACCAGAAAGGGGCAAAGAGGTGGAGTAGGTGTTGGTGAAGGTGGGGATGGAGGTATCGGTGGAGTTGGGGGCGGAGGTGTCGATGAACGTCTTTGCTTCGGCTTTGGGGTCTGCTGTCCAATTGCCTGCGGAGTCAACGGTTCCCTTCTCGTAGGTCACCCTACAGTTGATCTCTCCTTTTTCGGTGTCATACGTTGGCTCAACCGTGAACTCATAGACCGACTGGTCGTACGTGTAGTGCGAGAACTGCGAACCGTCGGTTTCCTCGCGCACATAGTACGTAAAGGTCTTGAAAGAACCACCCGGGTCGTCGGGATTATTCCTGATATCAGAAAGCGAGTACTTGAGCTCAACCTTTTTATTGTTATCAGTGGTGTCCTTGAACGAAAGCGTCTGCTCCGTATCTTCACCAGCAGAGGTCACGGCAGTACCGATGATGTTGTCAAATTTGCTGTCTTTCGCAAGCTGAAGTGTAAACTCCTTCATCTCGCCACCCTCAACGACCTTAGTCGCCTCAGGAGTCCAAGAAACCTCAGGGTCGTACTTGTTGGTGAAGGTTGCCTTGTTGGTGGAGGTTGCGCTGCTGGAGTCGACGATCGAATAATACCCATTAGCATCTACTGACGCAGTCCTCGGCGAGCTAGCTGAACCCCCAGGATTCTTAGTCACGTCCACACGATCAATCGTGTAGCTATAGACATTAAGATTTTTAAACTCATCCGTCTTTCCCTGTATCGGAACAGACATAAGTACAGTCGACGTGTATTTGACTGTCACCTTAATCTCATATACAGCACGATCGTATATGACACCAGGAAGTTTGCCCGCATCTTCGACCAAGTAGTATGTAATTTCGGCAGCACCATTCGCTAAGAACTGCTTGCGAACGTTTTCGTTATTAAGAAGCTGCTTGCGAACGTCTTCGCTAAGGTCAAAGGCGATGTTGCCGTCAGCGCTATTCGGGACAGATTCGACAGGCTCGCAGTCACCTTTGTCGAATTTATCATTCTTCCAAGAAGGCGCCTTCGCAGTACCGGAGTCCTTGCGATAAACCGTAAAGGTGAACTCCTTATCTTTGAGGCCGCGGCCGTCCAACTCCTTGGTTGCCTTCAACTTAAGGCTCGGGTAGACGTACGTATCCGCAGGCTCGCCTAGGTACAAGTCGCCATTCGACATGATGCCGCCACCATGGTTCCAGGAGTAGTTGTCCGTGATGAAAGTTGTCACTTTATTATTCTGTAATGCCTCAATCACCGCTTTATCCGTGGCGCTAACACCCGAAGTCAGACCGATGCTATTTTTTACCTGAGCAACACCGTTGGCGGGGATGGTAATGGGA
>CALGZY010000019.1 GCA_937934355.1 uncultured Collinsella sp.
GTGGAGGCGGAGTACCGTGCGCTCAAGGCCGACCAGTCCGCGCTCGACAATAACGATCTGCTGCGCATGGCATATGAGGCGCTGCGCGATTATCCCGCCATCCGAGCCGCCTACGAGGGCCGCTTTAAGATGGTCATGATCGACGAGTTCCAGGATACCGACCAGATGCAGGTCGACCTGATCCGTTACCTGACCGGCGCGGGGGAGCGTGCGCTTTGTACCGTGGGCGATGCGCAGCAGTCGATCTACCGCTTCCGCGGCGCCGAGGTCGAGGTCTTCCGTCGCCAGGAGCGCAAGGTGGGCTCGTCTACCGCGCCCGAGGCGACTGCCGCGGCCGACGCCCCTGCTGGCGAGCTCGTTAAGCTCGTGCGCAACTTCCGCAGCCATGACGAGGTGCTGCGTTACGTGGCGCGCGTCTTTGATGGCGACGATGGCGGCCTGATGCAGGGCTTTTTGGATCTTGAGGCGAGCGACGGCCGCAAGGACACGCTGGTGGCGGACGCCTCGCGTCGCCAGGCCCTCTTTGTTGCCGGCGGCAGTACGCAGGAGCGCACGCAGGCCAAGGCCCGCGCGATCGCCGAACGCTTCCGCGCACTTGCCGATGCCGGCCAGCCCCAGGGCGGCATGGTGCTGCTGCTGGGCCGCATGACCAACGCAGATGTCTACGCGCAGGCTTTCCGCGATCAGGGGCTCGACTGCGTTATCGCGGGCGGCTCGGTCTTTGCCCAGGCTGCCGAGGTGCAGACGGTGCGTGCCCTGGTCTGCGCGCTCGCCAATCCGGCCGATACGGCGCAGGGCCTTATGCCGCTGCTCGCCTCGCCGATGTTTGCGCTCGGCGCCCAGGAGTTCCTGGCGCTGGCGACCAAACTCGACGAGCAGACAGGCGAGACGTCGCGCCGCAACATCGATGCGGGCATCATGAGTGATTTCGACGTGCCGGGTTTGCAAGACTTGCCGCTGGTGACGCGCGCCCGCGAGGTACTGCGCTATGCGCTTCGTCGCGTGGGCCGCGATTCGTTCGCCGCCATCGCGCGCGACGTGGTCAACGCCTCCGGCTGGTTTGTGCGCCTGGCACAGCGTGGCCCCGAGGGCAAGGCCATTGCCGCCAACGTGCTCAAGGCGCTCGACGCCGTGGCCGAGGCAGAGGCTGAGCTCGGCAACTCGCCGCGTTCCATCGCGCTGGCCTTCGACCGCTTCTTGGCGGGCAAGGAAGCCCCGGGTGCCCTCAACGAGGAGGGCGACGGCGCGGTGCGCATCATGACGGTCCATGCCTCCAAGGGTTTGGAATATCCGGTCGTAGCGGTTGCCGAGTGTTTTGGCGTGCGCAAGCCGTCCGGTGCGGCTCATATGGGGCGTGTCGAGGGCGGAGCGCAGGTCGTGGCACTGCCAGCTCGTTTTGATGGCGTTAAGCTCGCCGATGGGACCTTTGTGAAGGGCGATGACGTCAAAAAGCAGTTTGAGCATGCGTTTAAGGGCAAGGGCACGTCGCTGTGGTTGCCGCCGGAGCTCATGGAGGATGTCTGCGCGACGGGTTCTCCCGCCGAGGCATTCGTTCGCCTGCGCAACGACGACCTGCAGCTTTCGCTCGAGGAGCGGGCTCGTCTGCTCTATGTCGCCATGACGCGAGCGCGTGAGCTGGTCATTCTGGCGATGGATGCCGGCGTGAGCCGCGGCAAGGTGACGGCGCCGACCTTCGACGTCGAGACCGATCTGACCTACGATGTGCTGCGCCGTATTTTGCCGACCGACGCTCTGGACATGCCGCAGCTCGATGCCGACCGCCTGGTGTTCGACAACTCCCAGCCGGGCGACTACGAGCTCATTTCGCTTTCGGACTTTACCTTTGGCGAGCAGGCGTTTGAGGCCAACGTTTCACTGGATGCCGAGGGCAGGCTTGTCCGCGGCGATGCGGAGCCGGAGGGTGCCGGTGCAGATGCCCGCGCCGCCGTTCCCGGTCCTGCCGACCCC
>CALGZY010000020.1 GCA_937934355.1 uncultured Collinsella sp.
AACCCGGAGGTCGTAGGTTCAAATCCTGCCCCCGCGACCAAGAACTTGCAGCTCGTCGGCCTAGCCGGCGAGCTTTTTTGTTATTGCGGATCAATGTTTTCGACCCAGTTCTCAACTTCCCAAACAAAATCCCGATCTGTAACATCTGGACCCGATTTGGGCGGCTAGGTGTTACAGATCGAGATGTTTCGGCAGGACGATCTTTGTTTGTCTAAATCTGTAACACGAGGGACGGATTTTGCCGAGCAGCTGTTACAGATTGAGATTTTCTAGCAGGCGGGTTTGGTTTGTCTCGATCTGTAACACCTGGGGTCGTTTTTGGCCGATGGATGTTACAGATCGAGACATTTTGTTGGGACGGTTCCCGTTGTCCCGATCTGTAACAGGTAGGGGCCAAAAGTGGGCCTAGATGTTACAGATTGAGATGTTTGGTCGGACCGAATTTGTTCGTCTCGATTTGTAACATCTAGGGTCGTTTTTGGTCTGTAAGTGTTACAGATCGAGATTTTCCGACGGACCGCTCCCGTTTGTCTTGATCTGTAACAGTAAGACCCGGTTTTTGCCGAGTAACTGTTACAGATCGAGACAAACCGCCGCGAACACCTGCTCTTCGTCAAAACCCACGAAGGTGTCCATGAGCTGCCCCCTTTGCGATGATTTGTGTGGTGGTTTGGGTGTTTGCCCAGATAAAACCTGCCAAAATAAACCTGTCCCTTTTTGGTAGGTTTGGGAGAGGGAGCTGGGATGGATAAGGCTGAGTTGCGGCGGGCAGTGATTGCTCGGCGCGATGCTCTTGATTTGGACTTGCGGGCGGCGAAGTCTGCCGTTATCTGTGCGCGGCTTGTTGAGTTGCTGGGCAGCTCGGATCCCGCAGCCCCGCACACCGTTGCAGTCTATGCCGTAATGGGCTCCGAGGCAGACCCTGCCGCGTTTGCCGCTGCGGCCGCCGCGCGCGGCTGGCGCGTAGCCTATCCGTGCATGTTCTCGGCAATTGATGCCGCAGCTTGTGGCCAGCGCATGTGCATGCGAGCAGTTGCCGCCGACGATGCGTCCGCGGCCCCGTTTATCGCCCACCCCGCGCGGACCTTCGCGGCCACGGACATCGACAGCGACCGCTTCCCCATCGTGCCTGCCGAAGCACTCGACATGATTGTTGTGCCGCTCGTGGCCTTCGACCAAACCGGCGCGCGCCTGGGCTACGGCGGCGGCTGCTATGACCGCTACCTGTCCATGCTCTCGCCCGCATGTCAAATCATCGGCATCGCCTTTGACGAGCAGCGTGTCGACCGCGTTCCCACCGACGCCCACGACCTGCCGCTACCCCACATCATCAGCGCCTAACCGCCGTTGCATCGCACCTGCACGATGAGCGTGGAAAATCTCCCGCTTTGAACCCCCTTGCGAGCCAAAAACGGGAGATTATCCACGCTCATTCAACAAGCGTCCGATTATCCACGCTCGTGTGTCCGGATTTCCACGCTCGTGCGACTCAACGCCCTGCAACCGCCTCAGCACGCACGCGGCACGCCGGCAACTTTGAGCTTGCGATCAAGCTTTCCCGGATCCCTCAGATCATCCCAGCACAAGCGCACAATCTTGCAGTTATCAAGCAGCGAAAGCCTCGACTCGCGCTGGCGCTCATCAAACTGCGCCTTTGCGAGCTTGCCCTCCTCCGCCGCCTTCTCGCTTTTAACGAATCCGTCAAATTCCCCGATGATCAGCCGATCTCCCACGCGCCACAAGTAGTCGACGCGATACGGCCGTCCCGGCTCAACCGGGTCGAACAGCTCAATTTGCAGCTCCGGCGTCTGCCAGCCGCGCTCGATCATCAGGGCGCGCGCCTTGGACTCGCCACCGCTTTCCGACAGGCCGTCGGCACACCGTGCAACACTTCGCGCCGTCACAACACCGCGTCGATTCAGGCCAAGCTTGTCGACCGTCTCAACGAGATGTTCCTTCGACAAAAGCTGCTCATGGAGCGCCGAGTCCGCAATGATCAAGCCCTCGACAAACGATGCATCGACCAGGCAATCCGTAATCGTTTGATCGATATCGGTCACGGCAATGTCCATCTGGGTGGCCCGTGTTTGACGAACATAACGATGGCGAACGACCTGAGAGCCCGGCGTCGTTGATTGTGCCGGTGCCACGGCGATATGGATGTGCGTCAAATTGGCATGCGAAACCGAAAGACCGTAGATAACAGCCGCCGTATAGGAGCAAAATGTCCAGTCGTGGTGCTTTTGCGCAAGGGCCCGCACTCGATGCAGATAACGCTGCCGAAACTTGAGCTCGGACCAGTATTCCGGACGCGCATACAGCCCCGGCATGACCGCCTCTAGACTTCCCGCCGCCACCCGCCGCTCAATCTGCTTTGCCTCCGCCGCCGTGCGCGCGTACACGCAACTCATCTGCTGTTCGCATGCTTTAATGTGACTTGTAAGTCTTTGATTCGCCGTCATGTTTCCCATGTCGCCTCCCAACTCATGGAACGGCGCAAACGTACCAGACGGTTTCATGCGAAGTCTAACCAAATGCTGTCCAGGCACTGACCAAATGCTTGACGGTTTTGGACGTTTTAGGCTGATGGCTTATATCTGCAGGCAGAAGCCTTACCGAGAGGTCCCTGTCTCCACATTTAGATGCCTGTGTCCATCGGATTATCAGAAAGAAAACCCGTCGAGATACGAGACTACGCCGAATGCGACTTGGCCTCTTCACGCACCGTCTCTTAGCCGAGCCATCGGCATCTACACACCTAAAAAATGAGCGTGGATAATCTCCCACTTTGAGCCCGTTCCTCGGCCAAAAATGGGAGATTATCCACGCTCGATTTGTAAACGTCCGAAAATCCACGCTCGTCCGTCCGAAAATCCACGCTCGTCACGCCGCCGGCACAGCAACAGCCGCGGCAGCAGCCACGGCTACAGCAGTACCATCGCAGCCTAGTGCTCCTCGCCGGCGCGGGCCAGGTCGTAGGGCGTGGTCTGGTAGACGTAGTAGTTGAGCCAGTTGGTGTAGAACAGCTGAGCCTGGCTGCGCCAGACGTTGCGCGGCTCGGCGGAGGGGTCGTCGCCCGGGAAGTAATGCGCCGGCACCTCCGGGTTGAGCCCGCGCTTCACATCGCGCTCGTACTCCAGGCGCAGCGTATCGGTGTCGTACTCGGGATGGCCAAAGA
>CALGZY010000021.1 GCA_937934355.1 uncultured Collinsella sp.
GCCGCAGCGAGCAGTTCAAGATCTACGACATTCAGGACGGCAAGGTGCTCAACGAACAGGTCGTGGGCACCGGCGGCACCGGCCACGGTGCCCTTGCGGGCCTGCTCGCCAACGGTGGCGTGGACGCGCTCATCTGCGGCGGCATCGGCGGTGGCGCTATCAACGCGCTTGCCCAAGCCGGCATCACGGTATACGCAGGTGCCCAGGGCAACAGCGACGCCTGCGTCGAGGCCCTTATCGCCGGCACGCTCGCACAGAACGGCGAGGCCACGTGCGGCTGCCACGGCCATGACCACGACCACGCCCACGAACACGGCGAGTCCTGCAGCTGCCACGACCATCACGAGCACGAGGGCCACGAGGGCTGCAGCTGCCACTAACGGCACGACACCGCGAGCTCGGGGTGCGACGCCGAACGCAACCCAACAATCAAAGCCAACAACAAAGGCCACCCGGTAGCTTCCGAGTGGCCTTTGCCATATCAAGCTGGAATTACAGCCCTATTTCTTATTACGCATCTGCGCTTCCATCTGGCGCAGCAGGTCCATATCGGACTTGGGGCCGCCCGTTCCCAGGCCGCCCATGCCGCCCAGCCCCATGGCATCCAGACCGGGAATGTTGGGCATGCGCATCTTCTTGCCCTTCTTACCCTTCTTGCCCTTCTTGCCGCCGGCCTGCGCCTGATTGGCCATCGTGCGCATGCGGCCCATCATCTTATTCATCTCGCCCCACTGCTTCATAAGGCTATTGACCTCGGTGGGGGTCACGCCGGCGCCCTTGGCAATGCGGGCACGGCGCTGGCCGTTGATGATGGAGGGGCGAAGGCGCTCCTCCTTGGTCATCGACATGATGATGGCCTCGTTCTTATCGAAGATACCTTCGTCCAGGTTACCACCCATCTGGTTAAGCGCACGCTGGCCACCGGGGAGCATGCCCAGAATGCCCTTCATGCCGCCCATCTTCTTGACGGCCTTCATCTGGTCGAGCATGTCGTTCATGGTAAAGCCCTCGCGCAGCATGCGCTCGGCGGCCTCGAGCTGCTCGGCGTCGGCCGCCTCCTGGGCCTTCTCGATAATGCCGACAACGTCGCCCATACCCAGAATGCGCTTGGCCATACGATCGGGGTAGAACGGCTCCAGCGAATCGGGCTTCTCGCCCATGCTCACAAACTTGATGGGCTTGCCGGTCACCTGGCGCACGGAAAGCGCGCCGCCGCCACGGGCGTCGCCGTCGAGCTTAGAGATGATCACGCCGTCAAAGTCGGTGCGCTCGGCGAAGGTCGAGACGACGTTGACGATATCCTGACCGGTCATGGCATCGACGACCATCAGCACCTGATCGGGCTTGACGGCCTTCTTGATGTCCACGGCCTCCTGCATCATCTGCTCATCGATCTGAAGACGTCCGGCGGTATCGACGATGACCACATCGCGCAGGTGGTCGACGGCCTCCTGGATGGCGCCCTTGGCGATATCGACCGGGTGCGCACCGTCGCCGCGGAAGACCGGTACGCCGATCTCGCCACCGAGCGTGGCCAGCTGGTCGGCAGCAGCGGGACGGTAGACGTCGCACGCGGCGAGCAACGGCGAGCGACCCTGCTTCTTGAGCAGGTAGGCCAGCTTTACGGCAGCCGTGGTCTTACCGGAGCCCTGCAGGCCCACGAGCATGATGACATTGGGAATACGGTTGCTAAAGACGAGCTTGCTCTCGGTGGAGCCGAGCATCTCGGTAAGCTCGTCGAGCACGATCTTGACGACGTTTTGCGCCGGAGAGAGCGACTCCATGACCTCTGCGGTCATGCAGCGCTCCTTGGTCTTGGCGACGAACTCCTTGACGACCTTAAAGTTAACGTCGGCCTCGAGCAGCGCCATGCGAATATCGCGCATGGCCGAAGTAATATCGGCCTCGGTAAGCTTGCCCTTGCCGCGCAGGCGGTCAAATGTGTCGTTGAGGCGATCGCTCAGGGAATCAAACACTAGTCACTCCTTAATTGGACTCGCCCACCAGGGCGCGGCAGAAATCTTTGGCATTGAACTCCTGCAGGTCATCGACCTGCTCGCCCACGCCCACGCGCAGGATCGGGAGCTTGAGTTTCTCGGCCACGGCCATGGCGATACCGCCCTTAGCCGTGCCGTCGAGCTTAGTCATGATAATACCGTCCAGGCCCAGCGCCTCGTTAAACTCGAGCGCCTGGTTCAGACCGTTTTGGCCCGTCGCGGCGTCGATCACAAGCACGACCGAAACCGGCATGGGACCGGCGGCCATATTGGCGGCGCGCTTACGGGTCACATTGACCACCTTGGCAAGCTCGCGCATGAGCTCAGGGCTCGTGTGCAGACGGCCGGCGGTATCGATGAGCACCAGGTCGCTGCCGCGCTTATCGGCCTCGTCGAGCACGTCATAGCACACGCTCGCCGGATCGGAGCCGCGGTCACGCTTGATAACCGGTACGCCGGCACGCTGCCCCCACACATCGAGCTGCTCGATGGCGGCGGCGCGGAAGGTGTCGGCCGAACCGATCACCACGTTCTTGCCGCGGGCAGCCATGGCGCTCGCGATCTTACCGACCGTCGTGGTCTTGCCGGCACCGTTAATGCCCACAAACAGCACGCAACTCGGCGTATCGGAGAACGGATCTCGCTCGATGGGCACAAAGTGCTGCTCAAGCTGCTCGGCCAGGGCACGGCGAAGCTGCGGAGCGGTCTTGAGGTTCTTCTTGGCCGCGGCATCGCGCAGGTCATCGGAGACCTTGATAGCGACCTCGGCGCCCATGTCACCCATGACGAGGGTGTCCTCCAGGTCCTCCCAAAAATCCTCGTCGACCTCGCCGCCAAAGTAGAAGACCTCGTTGAGGGCCTCGCGGCTGCGCTCAAGTCCGCGCGAGAGAGCATCGAAGAATCCCATTATGCATTCACGACCTTTCCGGTTTCGCGATCGAGTTTTTGAGAGACGACGCGACTGACGCCGTCGGCTTGCATCGAGACGCCATAGAGGACGTCAGCGTCCTCCATAGTACGGCGCTGATGCGAGATAACCAAGAGCTGCGTATCGGAACGCAACACATCGAGCGCGCCGATGAGCTTGGACAGGTTGGCGTCATCGAGCGCCGCCTCGACCTCGTCCAGCACATAGAACGGCACCGTGCGCGTGCGATACACGGCAAAGAGCAGGGCGAGCGCCGTCAGACTCTTCTCGCCGCCCGACATGAGCATCATCTTGGTGATGCGCTTGCCGCGCGGCTGCGCCACGACCTCGATACCCGTCTCGGCAGGATGCTCGGGATCGGTCATCTCCAGATGAGCCTGGCCGCCCGGGAAGAGCATAGCGAAGATCTCGCGGAAGTTCGCGTCGACCTTCTCAAACGTCACCAGGAAGGCTTTGCGCATCTTGCGATCAATGGCCACCGTGATCTTGGTGAGCGCCTTGCGCGCGCTCTCCAGATCGGCCAGCTGCTCCTCGATGTAGTCGGCGCGACGCTTGAGCTGCTCGTACTCCTCCATGGCAACTTGGTTAACGGGACCAAGGTTGTTGATCTGGCGCACAAGCTGGTTGAGTTCGCGCTCGGCGGCATCGCGGTCCGTGGGCGCCGGAAGCATGAGCGCTTCCTCGAGTACCGTGGTGCCATCGGCGGTAATGGCCTTAATGGCGGCCTCTACCTGCACCTCGAGCTTGCCACGCGCGACCTTGAACTCGTTTTGCGCGGCGGAGGCGGTATCGACTCGCTCCTTAGCGCGGGCAACCTCTGCCTTGGCATCCTCGATGGTCTTCTTGAGCGAAGCGGAGTCCGCCTCCTCCAGAGAGGCCTGGTCACGCAGGCGCGCTGCCCAATCCGACGCGCGTTCCAACAGGGCAGAATAGCGTTCGTGCATGGGGTCGACGCGCAGGCGCAGCAGCTCGAGCGAGCGCGAAGCCTGGCGTGTTCCGCGGATACGACGGTCGATGCCCTCAAGACGATGCTCAAGGTCGGGCACGCGGCCCTTCAGCGAACGCAGGCGCTCGCTCGTCTGGGCCAGGCGCACCTTGGCATCGGCGAGCTTACCGGCGGCCTCGGAATCGTCACGGCGAACGCGATCGAGCTCATCGTTGGCCTCGGCAATCTGGAGACCCAGGTCGCTTGCCTGTGCACGCGCCTCGTCACGCGAACGGGTGAGCTCGTCAACGCGCGGGCGCGCGGCACGAACGGCCTCGGCAGCCTGCTCGCGGCGCTTGGAGATGCGCACGCGCTCGACCTCGGCATTGTTGGCGCTTTGCTCCAGGCGGCCGATCTCGGAGAGCAGCGAGCGGCGCTCGCCCTCAAGACGGGCGATCTCACCGGCGGCATCGCCCTCGGCGGCACGGGCCTCCTCGACGGCAGCGTTGGCCTCAACGACTTGGTCCGAAGCATGCTCAAAGATGGCAGCCAGATCGGGTTCCAGGCCCTCGAGCTCACGGATGCGGCGCTTGCGCTCCAAGGCACCCAAAGCCTCGCCGGCATCAAGCCCCACGCGCACCAGGCCGCCGCAGGCGACGCGGGCGCCATCGGGGGTCACGTAAGTCACGCCTTCAACGACCGGCGCCGACAGCGCGGCAGCAAGATCGTCAACGACGTAATAGCCGCCGAGCAGCGCCTCGACGACGGGACCGTAGCCTGCGCGCACGGACAGACGATCAACCAGACGGGTACCGGAGGCGCCCTCAGCGGCGGTAGAGCCGCTCACGCCGCGCGCCACCAGCAGTGCCTCGCCCGAGGCCTTCTTCTGGTCCAGAGCCGTACGACCGGCACGCTCAAGCGCAGACGTATCGTCGAACAGCAGCGCATCGATATCGCCGGCGAGCAATAGCTCAACCAGGCCCTCAAGCTCGCGAGGGGCTTCGAGCACATCGCCCAGGCGACCCGTTACGTCATCGCCCAGCGCACCCACCAGACGGCTCACGAGCGGCGAGCTGTCGGCCATGCGCGCATCAAGCTTCTTTTGGCTGGCAAGCTCCGAGCGCACCTCGGATAACTTGTTGCGCGCCTCGCTCTCACGATTACGCAAGTCCTTCAGGGCCGCACGGGCGACCTCGGTGGCCTCACGCGCATCGACCTGGGCCTGGCGCGCCTCCTCAAGAGCGCCCTCAAGCTCCTCGGCGCGGTCGCGACGGCTCTCGAGCGAGGCCGTGACCTCCTCGAGCTGTTCATCGATCTGCTCCAGGCGCGAGGCATACATGTTGTCCTCGACCTCGGCATTGCTCAAGGAATCCTTCACCTTGGCGAGCTCGAGCGCGGCGTTATCGGCTACGCGCTGCACATCGCGTTGTTCACGCGTGAGCTTCGAAATCTGATTGTCGAGCGCCACGCGCCGCTCGTGGAGCTCGGCGGCGGCAGGACCAGCGGCGTCAACGTCCTCCTGGGCCTGCATATGCGCACCGGTCACTTCCTCAAGCTGCGCACGCGCGTCCTCGAGCTCCTCGACCACGCGACGACGCTGATGCTCGGAGCTCGAAATCTGACCGCGCATGTCAGACAGGCGCGACACCATGTTGTGGCCCTTTTCTTCGAGCAGGCGCATGTCGGAGTTAATGCGGCCGACCACATCTTGCATATGGCGGCGTTGCTCGCCCAGGTCGCCCACAAACAGGCCCTTTTCCTCGAGCATGACCTGGAGCTTCTCGAGCTCGCGCTCCTTTTCGCCCAAGCGGTACTGCGCAAGCTCAAGCTCGGCCGCGCCCTCCTTGGAGCGGCTCTCCAGGTCGTTCCACTGCGACTGCAGCGAACGCAGCTCATCGACGGCCAGCATCTGCGTAAGCTCGTTCGCGCGCGAGGACAACTCTTTGTACTTGCGCGCACGATCGACCTGACGCTCCAGCGGTCGCAGCTGACGGGCGATTTCCTTATTGATGTCGCGGGCACGCGTCAGGTGCTCGTCCATCGACTTAATCTTTTTGAGCGCACGCTCCTTGCGGCGCTTGTGCTTGGAGATGCCGGCGGCCTCCTCGATGAGGGCGCGGCGCTCCTCGGGGCGGCTCTGCAAAATGGCGTCGAGCTTGCCCTGGCTGATGATGGAATGCGTATCCTTGCCCAGGCCCGAATCGTGCAGGATGTCCTGAATGTCCATCAGGCGGCACGGACTCGAGTTGATGAGGTACTCGCTTTCGCCCGAGCGATACATGCGACGGGTGATGGCGACCTCGTCAAAGTCGACGGGCAGCATATGGTCCGAGTTATCGAGCACCAGCGTGACCTCGGCGACACCCACCGGCTTGCGCGCTGACGAGCCCGAGAAGATGACATCCTCCATGGCCTGGCCGCGCAGCTGCTTGGCGCTCTGCTCGCCCAGGACCCACAGAATCGAGTCAGAGATGTTCGATTTTCCCGAGCCGTTGGGACCGACGATGACGGTCAGACCCGGCTCAAACGTCATATGGGCGCGGTCGGCAAACGACTTGAACCCTTTGAGCGTGAGGGACTTGAGATACACGGTTCCTCGCTTAAACAGGCTTCTTGTTGAGAATCACGCCGTTGGTGGTGTAGCCCATGCGGTCAAGCGCCTCGAGAGCAGCGGCTCCCTCGGCTTCTTTCTTTGAGGAGCCGGAGCCGCGACCCTGGCGAATACCATCGATCAAAACCACGGCGGTAAAGGTGGGCGCATGCGCCGGGCCCTCGGAGCCAACGAGCTTGTACGCCGGAGGTTCGTGACCGTCGGCTTGCACGCACTCCTGCAAAAACGACTTGGGGTTCGCAGGATGCTCGGCACGCTCGGAAGCCAAATGCGGCTTAAGCGTACGGTGAATGAACTCCGCCGCAACGTCCCAGCCGGCATCCAGGTACAGCGCGCCCACGAGCGACTCATAGACGTTCTCGAGGGCCGAATGCAGGCCGCGCGCACCGGTACCGGTCTCGGAGGCACCAAAGATGATGATGTCGTCGATGCCCAGCTCGTGAGAAACCTCGGACAGCGTAGCGCCCGAGACAAGCGACACCTTCAGGCGTGTGAGCTTGCCCTCGTCAAACTCCGGATAGGACTCAAACAGGGAGCGTGCGACCACAGCGCCCAAAATGGAATCGCCCAAGAACTCAAGGCGCTCATAGCTGGCAGAAACCGGCTGGCCCTCGACTGCCGAGGGATGCGTAAGGGCCGCACGCAGCAGCACCTTATTATTGAACTCGTGGCCCAGAATTTCCTGGGCGCGCGTAAGTCGTTCGGATAAAGCCAAGACTTAGGCCTCCTTGGCAGCTTCGATAGCGTCGACGGCGTCGGCGACAGAGTTGAGCGAGAGCAGGGTCTCGTCATCGATCTCGAGGTTGAACTCGTCCTCGATAGCCGTAACCAGCTGCAGGCGCTCGAGCGAGTTGGCATCGAGGTCGTCAAAGGTGGTCTCCTCGCTAATTTCGGCAACATCGACGCCCAGAACGTCAGCAGCGACCTCGGCGATCTTGTCGAAGATTTCGGAGCGGTCCATAGCGCTTCCTCTCATAGTACATGAATACCAAAAGAATGGTACCGCCCGGGCGGTACCAAGACACGGTTCTGATTCTACCCCACGACGTGCGCCGCGAAGCACATAACAGCGCTCTAACTCGCTGTTACAAAACGATACTGTCCATAGAGTTGGCGACATTCTCGACCAGCCCGGCGCGCACGGCTTCGGCCGCCGCGAGCGTACCGTTTTTGACAGCCTCGACCGAGGTGGCGCCATGGCCGATCAGGACCACGCCGCGCAGGCCCAGAAGAATCGCGCCGCCCTTGGCGTCGCCAGAGAGCTTGGCCTTAATCTCGCGCATCTGCTTTTTGATGAGCAGCGCGGCGATCTTGGTGCCGAGCGAGGCCATAAAGGCGCCCTTGAGCTCCTGCAGCAAAAACTTGGCAGCGCCCTCGGTAGCTTTGAGAGCGATATTACCCGACATGCCATCGGCAACGACGACATCGAAGTTACCTGAGGTGAGGTCGGTGCCCTCGCAGTTACCAACAAAGCCGGGAACGGCGGCCTTCATAGCAGGGAAACAGGCCTTGGTAAAGTTGGAGCCCTTCTCATCCTCGGTGCCATTGGCAAGCAGGCCCACGCGAGGATGCTCGATGCCCAGGACGACGCGGGCATAGGCGCTACCCATCTGGGCAAAACGCACCATGTCATCGACCTCGACATCGGGGTTGGCGCCCATATCGCACAGCACCGTCAGACCGCCGGCGCGATTGGGCAGCGCATTGGTCAGACAGGGGCGCACCGGCTGCTTCTTGCCTTCGGCCTGATACCTAAACGGCGTCACATAGGCGGTGGCGGCGGCGGTCATGGCACCGGTGGAGCCGGCGGAGAAGAACGCATCCGCGTTGCCCTTCTTAATGGCGCGGCAAGAAAGCACGATCGACGACTTACGCTTGGTCATCACGGCGCGAATGGGATCGTCATCCATGGCGATAACGTCAGGCGCCTCAAGGGCCTCAACACGTGCATGGGAAGCTGCAAAGGGATTGACGATTTCGGCGGGACCAGCTGCCAAGACCTCGATATCGGGATCGGCGGCAAGCGCAGCTTCGATACCATCGAGAACAACCTGAGGTTTCTCGTCTCCGCCCACAACGTCTACACAAACGCGAACGTTACTCATATACATGCTCCTTATACAAAAATGGCCGACTCATTGAGCCGGCCATTGTGGTTCCATTTGGAACGGCATCGCATCCAGAGTATACCGTTACTCGGTAACGATAACCTCGCGGTCCTTGTAGAAACCGCAGCTGGGGCACACGTGGTGCGGAAGCTTGACAGCGCCGCAACGGGGGCACGTGGACTGAGCCGCAGCCGAGATCTTCATGTTGGCGGAACGGCGGGTGTGAGTGCGGATACGACCCTGCTTTTGTTTAGGTACGGGCATAGTGACCTTCCTTATGAACTATCCAGTGTGGCGATTACGCGCAAGTAGCGATACTACCACAGTTTTACTCGTCAAGCTTGAGATTCTTCAATGCTGCAAATGGATTTTCCGTGGCAGCGGCCCATTCGGCCTCTGCTTGAGCGGCGCAATCGCATTGCTCGACGTTGAGATTGATGCCGCAGGTGGGGCACAGGCCGCGGCAATCGGGCTTGCACAGGACAACGAACGGCGTGTCCATGACAACCGCGTCGTTGATGGGCTCGCCCAGATCGACGATGCGATCCTCGCCCAGCAGCTCGTAGCCGTCTTCGTAGGCCTCGGGGTCCTCGGGCTCGTTAAAGAGATAGAATTCCTCAATCTCACCGGCGATATCAACCGAAGCGGGCTCCAGGCAACGGTCGCACTCACCGGTTGCGTGCGCGCGGACCATGCCCGTAAGCAGAACACCGGTGCCGGCATTGGTAAAGACCACGTCGTAGTCAATGCCGTCCTGCAGCTGGTACTCCTTCTCGCCCACCGTATAGGCGGTGACATCGACCTTGCCGGTCAGCGGATACGAGTCTCCGGGAAACTCGAGCTGCTCGGAAAGATCGACGGTAACGTTCGGGAACTCAGCCATTACCACTGACCATTCTGCTGGGCGGCACCCTCGTTAAGCTGCTGGCGACAACGGGTGACGGTGCCGGTCAGGCTCTTGAGGTTCTCCTCGAGGTGCGTAAAGACCTGCTCGGCGTAATCTTCGGCGGCATAGCGAGTCTCGCGCTCATACTGCTGGGCACGGTCGCGGATGTCGTCGGCCTGCTGCTGCGCTAAGCGAACGATCTCCTGCTCACCAGCAATGGTGAGGGCCTGCTGTTGAGCATCGGCGATGATGGAATCGGCCTGAGCGGCGGCGGAAGCCATAAGCTCCTCGCGCTCCTTGAGGATACGGCGGGACTTCTGCCATTCCTCGGGATAGCTCATGCGGATCTCGTCGAGGATGTTAAAGAAGACGTCGGCGTCGATAACCTTCATCTGGGCGTTCTTGCCGAACGGCGTCTTAGCCTCTTCGATGAGCCCCTCGAGCTCGTCGACAAGACTCACAATCCTGTCGCCAGGAAAATTCTCGCCCGGCATCCGGTCTCCTTTCATAGGTAACAAATCATCGTGTTAGTTTACCACATGCCACCAGGCATTAAAAAACGTCACGAAAAGCGATGTTTAAGCGCCTTGACCACATTGGGCGGAACAAAATTAGAGACGTCGCTACCGAGCGAGGCAATCTGGCGAACCACCGAGCTCGAGATATAGCCGTACTGCGGCGCACTCATGACAAAGATGGACTCCAGCTCGCTATCCAGGCGGTAGTTGAGGTCGGCCTGCTGCAGCTCGTACTCAAAGTCGGTCATGGCACGCAGGCCCTTGACCACGGCTCCTGCTCCCTGTTCGCGGGCAAAATCGACCAAGAGGCCGGTGAAGGGCAGCACCTCGACGCCGTCAATATCACCGAGCGCTTCACGGGCCAGCGCTACGCGCTCATCGAGCATAAACGTGGTGCCGACGCCGTTTTTGCCCTGCGACTCGGCAACGGCCACGATCACGCTGGGAAAGATGCGGCGGGCGCGGCGGATGACGTCGATATGGCCAAACGTTATGGGATCGAAGGTGCCCGGGACAATCACGCGGTTGATGGTGTCATTCATGGGCGTCCTCCAAAGGCGCATCCTCGTCATTGTCGCTGTCGTCGGCGTTGTCGGCCTCATTCGTGGCCGACCAGCGCAGCAAGTCAACCGAGGTTATGCCGTAGCGCTTCTCGCGCACGGTCTCAAAGCCGGCCGGGTGAGCGCCCGTATCGGCCGCGGCGTGCTCAAAGAGCGCGTAGGCGCCCTGTGCCAGCAAGCCTTGCTGAGCTAGGTTCTGTAGCAGCTCCTCGACCGGCTCGGCGCCAAAAGCATAGGGCGGGTCGAGCAGGACCAGGTCAAAGGGACCGCCCGGCATGCGGCCGCGCGAGGCGCTTGCCAGCACGTCACCCGTCACCACGCGCCAACGCGCACGGTCACGGCAGAGCGACTCGATATTCTTGGTAATCAGACGAGCAGCGTTGCGATCGATCTCGAACGTGGTGAGCGAGCGGGCACCACGCGAGAGCATCTCGATGCCCAAGGCGCCGGAGCCGCCAAAGGCATCCAGCACACGGACCTCGTCCAGATCGAAGTCGAATGCCGACATGACCATAGATGCGCACGCCTCGCGCACGCGATCAGTCGTGGGGCGGGTGACATCGCGACCACGGGGCTCTTCGATCTTGCGACCGCGCCATTCGCCGCCGATGATTCTCATCCTCCGCTGACCTCCTTAAAGATGTGTCGATACCGCGTGGCGACCGCATCGCGCAAGGGACGCGTCGCCACGGAGTCAAGGTTGCAAGCATACCGCAAGAGCTCGACCGCGTCCAAATGGGCCCACTCGATCAATTCCTCGTCGGCATCGAGGTCAACAAAGCGCAAGGTCACGCCGCCATGCTGGCGGTAACCCAGGATTTCGCCCTCGTGGCGCAGACGCAGGTCCATCTGGGCGAGCGTAAAGCCGTCCGAGGTCTTCTCGAGCGACTGGAGGCGGTCTTGTGCCGCCGACGCGCCGCCGTTGCCCTTGGAGTGCGTCATGACCAGGCACGTACCCGACACGCTGCCGCGGCCTACGCGCCCACGCAGCTGGTGCAAGGCCGCCAAACCAAAGCGCTCTCCATTCTCGATGACCATGACGGTGGCGTTGGGCACGTCAACGCCCACCTCGACCACCGTGGTCGAGACGAGCACATCGATCTCGCCACGCTTAAAGGCATCGATGACCCGGTCCTTCTCCCCCGCCGGCATGCGGCCATGAAGACGCTCGATGGTAAGCCCCGGTAATGCCAGACGAAGGCGATCGAGCTCGGTCGCCGTGTCATGCAACGGCACGGGCACGGTCACGCGGCCTTCGTCGTCGCGAGCGATGCCGGGTACGTCTTCGAGTTCATCGGCCGAATCGCTCGGCTCCACGAGCGGACAGATTATGTAGGCTTGCTGCCCCTTTTCGTGCGCCTCGCGAATAGCGCCATAGGCCAGGTCGCGACTCGACTCGGTGAGAACGCGCGTCGTCACGCCGGCACCCGGAACGGGACGATGGCGGATGATGCTCGTGTCCAGGTCGCCGTACACCGAAAGCGCCAGCGTGCGCGGAATCGGCGTGGCAGTCATGACCAACAAGTCGGCACCCGGGCCTTTTGCGCGTAGAGCGTTACGCTGGCCTACGCCAAAGCGATGTTGCTCGTCGATCACCACAAGCGACAAATGCTTGAACGTGACGTTCTCCGAAAGCACCGCATGGGTGCCAAAGAGCACGTCGAGCTCGCCAGACTGGAGCCGAGCATGAATCTGTTCACGCTCGGCCGCCGGCGTGGCGCCCGTCAGGAGCGCCCAGGTCATGCCAGCCTGCGAGAGCAAGGGGCCGGTCTTATCGGCATATTGACGCGCCAGCACGCCCGTGGGCGCCATAACGCAGGCCTGAGTGCCGCTATCGGCCGCAACCGCCAACGCGCAGGCGGCAGCAGCGGTCTTACCGGTCCCGACGTCGCCCAGCAGCAGACGGTTCATCACACGACCGCCATCGCACATATCGTGCAAGATGTCTTGGAACGCGGCCTCCTGCTCATCGCTCAGCGAAAACGGCAGGGCCTGTTTAAGCGCAGCCAAATGCTCGCCCGAAGCATGCGCATAAGGCACCACGTCGACCATACCGCCATCGTTGCGCAGACGCAGCGCGAGCTGCAAGCAGAGACACTCCTCATAGGCAAGACGCCGGCGCGCGATGTCGCGCTCGGCCATGCTCGAGGGAAAGTGGATCGAGCGCAGCGCACGGGCATTGCTCATGAGCTTCCGTTTTGCGCGCAGCGGCGCGGGAATGGGGTCGAACGGATTGGCGACCACTTCGAGCGCGCCGCTTACGATGCGGCGCATCCACGCCTGGCTCACGCCATCACTCACGTAATGGACCGGCAAGATGGTGCCTGCGGCACGCCCGTCCTCGAGCTTTTCAAAGTGCGGCGAGGCCATCTGCTTAAAGCCGTAGGCAAACTCGACCTTGCCCATCACGGCCA
>CALGZY010000022.1 GCA_937934355.1 uncultured Collinsella sp.
CTGCCTCGGGGACTTACTGTACTGGCTATGTACCCATTGCCGTGCATTTAATCACCCGAATTCCCAAAGACCCGAATAACGACTGCTTGATACCGCATACCGAAGTCTCGCACTTTTCCGCGGCAAAGTGCGCTATAGGAAGGCGTCGACGGAGTTAATTATTCTCCTGGAAATTAGCTTTGACCTGCTAGTTTTACCAAAATAGAAAAGCCGGGCTCTCCTATTTGGGAGACCCGGCCATGCGTGTTGAAACCGTGAAGAAGCGCCTTGTTCGGCGTATGGCAGACGCCACCCCTACCAATAACTAGCTATTGAGCTTGTTGATGTCATCGTCGGTGATGGCGCCCTCCTGGCTAGACGACGGACTGTCGCCGTTGTTATCAGAGGCGTCGCCATCGGAGGACTCGGCCTCGTTGGACGTGGAGTCGGATGCCTGCACATTGGCCCCCGAAACAGTCTTGGCGGTAAGGTCATAGGGCATTTGGCCATACCAGACGCAGTGGACCGCCTCGAGCGTGCCGTCGACCGTGATGCCGTCGAGGGCATCACTCACGGCACGGCACAGCTCATCGTTAGAGCTAAGGCCTGCGACGCCAAGCGTGGAGGGTGCCTCGAGCGTGCCGACATAGGAGATCTGGCTCATCAGGCGCGCGAGGTAACCACCGGCCGTGGAATCACAGATCACGTAATCGACCTCGCCCGACTCGAGTGCCTCGAAGCACTCGTTGATGTTGGAGTAGGTCTTTTGGTTGGCGGTAATGCTCTGCTTAGCAAGCGCCTCCTGCGAGGCCGAGGACATCTGGACACCCAGGGTAGACGTGTTAAGGGTATCGGTGGAAACGCTTAGCGACCCACCATCGCTGGTTTTACCGAACACAGAAGCGGCATCGTACAGGCAGGTGCCGAGCGTGCTAACGTCCCCGTCTGTGGAGTTGATCTCGCCGATAAAGATATCGGCCTTTTTGTCGCCGAGCGCGGAACCTGCCGAGGACGCATCGACAAAGGCGACCTTAAGGCCCATGCGGCTTGCGAGGGCGCGGGCGGCGTCAACCGCATATCCCGTGAGCTCGCCGTCGGCGCCTTGCATGGCCTGCGGCGCATCGGAAGTATCGAGGGCGACCGTCAGGGTTCCGGGAGTGACCAGGGCATCGTCCGACACCGCCGGCGTGACGGTCTCGTACTCGATCTGGTCGATCGTGGGAGTCGTGAACGTAGACAGCGGGTTGAACGCGCATCCGCTCAGGCTCGAAACGGCGATGACCGCTGCGGTCCCAGCACCTAACCGAGCCGCGTGCATCAAGCTGCCCCTCACCATGTCCACTACCCTGCCTTCTGTGTCGTATACAATCCGTGCGTTGCGCGGAATAACGGGTGTTCCCACCAGCTGACCTGGTATTTGACCCCACACTTGCGCACCGGGGTGTTTGCTCGGGAGGCCGTAACCACCTTCACGACTGGCCCGCTCGCCCGCGAGGCGGTATTGCCCCAAAGAAAGTAGAACGGACGGTGCGGCTTACATCTAGGACGCGCCATGATCGCGCCGCGCGCACGCGGTCGCTTACGTGGATCCCTTTGACCGCGTCTGTCTTGGACTAGGACGGGCATTTCGTCCGTCCGCAACCACAGCCTGGTAGGAACGAAGCGCATTATAGCTAAGTTCAAGCTATAGTTTAAGGTTAGGGACGTTATTCGCATCGCGAGTACAGATTTCGCAGGTCGGAGCGGGCTATTCGTGACCCCATGAAGCCCGGAGCTCCCCCACGGGGAGCTCCGGGGCACCCGTCTCAGGGTGCCGTGTGCAAAAAACGGCAAATATGAGTACTGTTACCAATTTAGTAGCAGCGTATTACCGCCTCACGAGCCCTTTTTGAGTTCCGCACAGCCTGCTTGGCGCCAAGATATTCCACATTCGTTTATTATCTCTTCGCTGAATCCAGATTTTCGGCCCAAGTTTCTTTGTTTTTGCTGTCACTAATCTAGTAACAGTACTCATATTTGCCGTTTTTTGCACAGAGCATATAACAGACCCCCTATAAAGCCATAGTTTTACGCTGGCTTGAGCCCAAAGCACGCTCGGAGCGTATTCAGCAGAGCATCTTGCCTCTTTCGACGAGCCTCTACGCGATTCTGATATCGCTTACCCATACGCTGGTGGATGCGCCATGCGAGCGCTTCCATCGCTTCCATGTCGCGGAGCATTTCGTTGTTGACCGTCGCGACCTCGATTCCCATAGTAATCAAGCCCGTGTTGCGTTTTTCATCATGGATACGTCCCCTCCGGGAGGAATGACCCAGCTCACCGTTGTATTCCAGGTCAAACCGGGCTGCCTCCTGATACGCATCGCAAACTGCATGCGGCATCCCCGAGATTGCCTGCGCGCGGTCATCGAACTCAATCTTGTAGTCGGTCTTAAAGGGACCGCAGGCAAATCCGCCATAGGAAAACGGAAGCGAAAACAGAGCGAGCATGATGCACTCCATGGGCGAGCGCAGGTTTTCTGACAAGTAGGGACACAGACGCTGCAGTTGTTTGGCCGCATTCCCCTTGCATACCGCGAGGTAATCTGCCAGACGATCGGGCGTCAGCACCGGCTCAACCTCAAAGTAGCCCACGTCTGCTGGCTGGTCCTTGTCCTTTGCAAGCTTATTCGTAACGGGCGAGGTGTAGGGAGGCAGATACTTCCCGCGATCACTCAGCGAAATCTTAGAGCACAGCTCCTGAGCCAGGGCAAATGCCTGGATGCAGCCGACCTCGCGCGCAACGGCAACACAAAGGGCCTCGGGAGATAGACTGTACACCCCCGGTTCCACCTCTAGAATCGAGCCGACGGGCAACCCGGAGCATACGGACCAGCTCACGCCAAGAATGCGGCGGCGCTGCGCTGCAGACCCTACCAGCAAGCACAAATCCTCTTGCACCTCGCTGCTTGCGGCCCCAATCCGCACCAAGTCGGGAAGATAGATGTCCTCGGTCGAGGGCGACGACGTGCGCAGCACACGGCGCTCTTCATCGGGATCGAGGTCCTTCCAGCTTATGTAGCCCATCTGCCGGCGCTCGGCGCGCATCATGCGTAGCGCCGAGGCGCCCGTCAGAATTACGGAAGCAGCCAGCTGCTCGCTTGCAGGCTTGCCACGCTGCCCGATCTTTATTGCCATCTGAACCACCCCTACCAAACGCGTGCGATAGCGAGGCCATCAACGGCCGTGGCACCGGCGCGCTTGAGTTCCGCCGAAGCCGCTGCCATCGTCGCGCCCGTGGTGATAACGTCATCGATAAGCAGCAAGCGGCGGCCGTGCACGTCCTCAACCGTCTCGTACATGCCTTGGGCACGCTCGCGGCGCTCCTCACGACCGAGTTCGCGCTGGTCGCCATGCCCGTACTTGACGAGAGCATCGAGCAGGGGAACACCCGACAGCTCGCAAAATGGGCGCGCAATAGCCTCCATATGATCAAAACCACGCCGCCGAAACGCTGCCGCCGTCGCAGGCACAAACACCACCGCATCCGCACCGGACAGCACACCTCCGTAGCGATCGGGCGCTACGACCTGGGCATGCAGGGCGGTGTCGTAGAGCAGCTCCGCCAGATACGGAGCCAGACGTCGCTCGCCCGCATCCTTGTACGCTTTAATGATGCGCGGCAGCGGATGCGCATAGACGGCGCACGCCAGGCAGCGGTCGAGCGCCTCCGCCATTGCCGAGGACGTGCCCTCGACCGAACACTCAGTGCACAGCAAATCCCCAAACGGGGCGCCGCATCGGGTGCAGCTATGACGTGGGTCGATGAGCGTGAGCGCAGCCAGGCAGTCTTGGCAAATAAGCGCACCGGCGCGCTCGCAGCCGGCACATCGTGTTGGCGACAATGCCTCGAGCGCCTCGCGTGCCACCCGCTCGGCAAACGGTAGCAATTCGTCCGCAAACGGTAGGGCACCGGCACCCTGCAGACAGCTCAATATGTTCAGATGGCTCTTCAAGACACAACCCTCCCTACGTTCGGTCGCAGGGAGGGTTGTTGATTCGGCGCTATGATACCCCGATGCGCTCGGGGCAAGGCGGGCTAAATCCGCTCGCGGGTGTTATTCGCCGGCGGGCGGTTGTGGTGCGGACGAAGACGGGGTCGAGCCCTCGCCACCATCCTGGCGCGGCTTGCGGGAACGACGACGGCGACGGCGCTTTTGACCCTGGTCGGCCGAGCCCTCGCCACCGCGATCCTCACGCGGCTCGCGCTCGTCGCGAGCGGCGCCACGCGAAGCCTTGGCAGCCGCTCCCCCGCCATCTCCGGGACGACGGCGCGTGACCTTGACCTCGCCATCCGAGACCTGATCGGCCACGGAGGGCACTGAGGGCTTCTGTTGCGCGCCCGAGGAATGGCGACGGCGCGGACGCGGCGCGCGCTCCTCCTCGCCACGTGACTTGCCGCCCTTGTCGGCAGGCGCATCGGAGGCCGAGGCGCCCTTGGAAGCGGCACCGGCCTCGCGAGCAGCTGCGGCGCGGAAGGCGTCCTCGCGCTCCTCGCTCGACAGATGACGGCGGCGGCGACGTGTGGGGTTCATGCCACCGCCGCGATTCTGCTGCTGGGGCTGCTGAGCCTCGCGCTCGCGGGAAGCGTTCTTGCCTGCGGGAGCGACCTCGCCGGCATCGCCCGAACCCGAGCGCTTGCGACGACGACGGCCACCGGCGGCCTCCTCGGCCTCGGGTGCCTCGGCCTTGCCGCGGCCCTTTCCGCGGCCACGGCCCTCGCCCTGACCCTGACCGGCGCGAGCATCGGATTCGGCATCGCGACGACGGCGCTTGGGCATCGACGTGCCGGCCAGACGGTCGGCACTCGACAGGCCATCGCCCACGTCGACGCCGTTCTCGCGATCGAGCTCCATGAGCGCCAGGCGCATCTCGGGCGACTCGATGCGCTCGAGCACGTCGCGCGTCACGCAGTCGGGGCGGCAGTTGCAGCCCTGCTCGGCGGCCTTCTTTTTGCAGCCCTCCGAGCACGTCATATCGGCTAGGTTGGCCTTAAAGACTTTGCCGTTCTCCAGGCGCAGCACCAGCTGCTCACGCGGCGTGTCATACTCCTGGATACGCGCCTTGCCAAGCGGCGTATCGATGAGCGTCTTCTTTTTGGGCGCACGGCTCTTAAAGTCCTTGTAGGCCTCGAACTCGTAGCGCAGGCAGCACATCAGACGACCGCACACGCCGCTGATCTTGGAGGAATTGAGCGGCAGGTCTTGCTCTTTTGCCATGCGAATCGAGACGGGCTCAAACTGTCCGCCAAAGCGCGTGCAGCAGAGTTCCTGTCCGCACTGGGCATAGCCGCCCACCAGGCGGGTCTCGTCGCGCACGCCGATCTGGCGCATGTCGACGCGAATGTGCAGCGTCGAGGACAGATCCTTGACGAGCTGGCGAAAATCGACGCGCTCCTCGGCCGCAAAGTAGAACACGGCCTTCTCGCCGCCAAACAGGTACTCGACGCCCACCGGCTTCATCTCGAGGTCGAGCTCCTTGACCAGGCGGCGGAAGTCGACCATGGCCTCGTCGCCCTGGATGGCCAGGTCGTCGGCAAGCTGGAGGTCGATGTCGCTCGCCACGCGCAGCACGGGCTTGAGCGGCTGACCGATCTCGTCTTGCGGCACCTCAAAGGGATCGGCCGTGACCAGGCCAATCTCGGTTCCGCGCTCGGTGGAGCAAATGGCATAATCGGCCTCGAGGATATCCAGATCCTGCGGATCGAACCACAGGTCGCGCGAGGCGTAGGTAAACTTAACGGGTACGACTAACGGCATTTCAGTGCCTTCCTGATATCGAACAGCATGACCTCGATGGCCAGCTGGGGAGTAACGTTTCTGGCGATGTTGCGCTCGGCGGTTGCGACCGCCTCGAGCGCCTGGGTGGCACCCGCAACATTGGTCGCGGCGGCAAGCCGCCCGATCGTGTCGCGCACGTCTTCGTTCACGACGTCGGCCGCCTCGTCCTGAAGCGTCAGCAGCACGTCGCGCATGAGCGTCCGCGCGCTCGCCAGCGCTTCCATGATACCCGAACGCTCGCGCGCGTTGAGTTCGCGCTTGTTGCGGTCCTCAAGCTGCTTCAATGCTCCACGCGACAGGTAGTCGGCGTTTTGCTCGAGCACCTTTTCCTGCGTGGACTTGACCTCGGCGAGCGGCGCCTTAACGGCGACGATGAGCGACTTGGCGCGGCTGAGCACGTCGGCCTCGTCGGCGGCAATGAGTGAGTCGATGGCACGGACCATCTGACGGCGGGCGTCCTGGCGCTCGGCACTCTTAAGGAACTCGATGCCGCGCGTGGGGCTGCCCGCCACGGCGACGGCCATGCGACAACGCGCGATATCCTGACCAGTGGCACGGCTCACGGCGTGCGCGGCGACGGCGGGCGACACCAGCCGAAACGGCACGCACTGGCAGCGGCTCACGATGGTGGGCAACATCACGTCTGCCGAGGTGCCCAGCAAGATAAACATAACGCCCTCGGGCGGCTCCTCGAGTGTTTTGAGCAGTGCGTTGGCGCTGTTGGCGCGCAGCTGCTCGGCACGGTCAATGATGTAGACCTTGGCCTTGGCGCGGATGGGCGCCAGGGGTACGTCGTCGAGTAGCTCGCGCGTCTGGGCGATGAGGTAGCCCGTGGCGCTCTCGGGCGTGTAATAGTGCACGTCGGGGTGCGTATGGCGGGCGACGCGCACGCAGCTATCGCATGAGCCGCAGCCATCCTGCTCGCACAGGAAGGCTTGGGCGAGCGCCCACGCGGCGTCGAGCTTGCCCGCGCCGGGCGCGCCCAAAAACAGGTAGGCGTGCGATGCGCGACCGCTGGCGACGGCATTGGTCAAAAAGTCGCGCACGCGCTCTTGGGTGTCAAGCTTGGCCAGCAGGCTTGTCTGAGCGGGGGCCATGTTACTCGGCCTCCTGGGCAAGCGCGGCGGTGACGGCGTCCTGGGAAATGTCGAGGCCGTAGACGCGAACCTGCTCGACCGTCCGCGCGAAGACGTCCTCGATGGACGCGGTCGCGTCGATGAGCTTTACGCGGTTTGGTTCCTCGGCGGCGATGGCGCAAAATCCCTGGTAGACACGCTCTTGGAAGGCCATGCCCTTAGCCTCCATGCGATCTGCCGCACCACGAGCTGCCATGCGCAGCGCCGCCTGCTCGG
>CALGZY010000023.1 GCA_937934355.1 uncultured Collinsella sp.
ATTTACCGGCATTGGTATAACCGGCTAACGCGACGCGAAACGCCGGTGACTCAATACGACTCTTGGATTGAACATCACGACGCTGTTCAACCTGCTTGATCTCACGTCGAAGCGCAGCGATCTTATTACGAATGAGGCGACGGTCGACCTCGAGCTGACTTTCGCCCTGACCAAAGCGTGAGCCGATGCCGCCGCGCGTCTGTTCCTTGGCGAGATGGCTCCACATGCCGCGCAGACGAGGCAACAGATATTGAAGCTGCGCCAGCTGTACCTGTAGGCGTCCCTCACGCGTCTGAGCATGCAGCCCAAAGATATCCAAGATCAGTGCCGTACGATCGATAATCTTTACCGGCTCGCCCACGGCTTTCTCCAAATAGGATTGCTGCGAGGGCGTCAGGTCGTCGTCAAAAATAACGACATCGGCATCCATGCGATGTACCAGACCGCACAGCTCCTCTACCTTACCGGAACCGATAAATGATTTGGGATACGGCTTTACCAAACGCTGAGACAAGCGAGCCACGCACTGGGCACCAGCCGTGTGGGCAAGGCGCTCCAGCTCATCGAGCGATCGATCGAGTGGCCATGCATTGTCGCGCCACTCAACACCAACTAATATGGCACGCTCGGGCTCGGGTGCCGTGGGAACAAGGGGGAAACGGGCCATTAGGCAGCCTCAATACGATGCAGGATTTCCTCAACGACCTCATCGATCGTACATTCATCCATATCGAACCACACGATGCGATCATCGCGTTTAAACCACGAAAGCTGACGTTTGGCATAGCGACGCGAACGCATCTTGATGAGTTCGCGAGCCTCATCCATAGAAATCACGCCATTGAAAGCATCAATGATCTCTTTATAGCCAATAGCCTGCATCGACGTCAGGGCATCTCCCAGTCCCTGGTCCATAAGACCGCGCACCTCATCGACAAGACCCTGCTCAAACATCAGATCGACGCGCAGATTAATGCGCTCGTAGAGCACCTCGCGATTACGCGTCAGACCAAACCATAGAGCATGATAATGCTCGCGCGGAACACTAAACTGCGACTTTTGCTGCGCGTAGGACACACCATCATCGTGCATTTCGAGCGCGCGAATCACGCGACGAACATTATGGGGGTGGATGACCGCAGCGGACTCGGGGTCACGCTCGGCAAGCAGCGCGTGCAGCGCTTCCTCGCCTATGCGCTCGGCAAGTTCCCGATACCCCGCGCGACGATCGTCCTCAAGCTCGCCCGAGGGAAAATCCATCTCATCCAGGGCGGCCTTGAGATACAAGCCTGTGCCCCCGCAAAACACCGGTAGGCGGCCCTCGCCAAGCAAACCCTCAACATGCGCGCGAGCGTCAGCCTGATAAAGCGCAGCAGAATATGCCACACCCGGCTCTACAATGTCGACGAGACGCAGCGGCGCCGTACACTCATCGGGCGCCATCTTTGCGGTACCGATGTCCATGCCGCGATAGATTTGCATCGCATCGCACGACAGCACTTCGGACGAAAGACGAGCGGCCAAACGGTCGGCAACATCACTCTTACCAACCGCCGTCGGACCGACGATCGCAACGGCGGAAAAACCTGCCCCTGGAGCAACCATTAGCGCGGCTCGCCCACAACGGAGCCGGACAAATACCAGGTCTTGGCAACGTCAACGTCAATATCAACGATCTTGCCAACAAGCTGATCGATGCTGTAACCCTCGGGGATAGGCGCATGCACGGTCTGATTCTTGGGACTCTTGCCCAGCAGGACCGCATCGTTCTTCTTGCTCGTGCCCTCAATGAGCGCCGGCACCACAGTATGAAGCTCACCCTGGTTATACTCATGTGCCGTGGTCTCGATAACCTTAACCAGGCGGTTGAAACGCTCGAGAATAACCTCATGCGGCGTAGGATCGTCAATCTCGGCGGCCGGGGTACCGGCGCGCTTGGAATAGATGAAGGTATAGGCCTGAGCATAGCGGACCATCTCGGCAAGTGAGAGCGTCTGCTCAAAGTCTTCTTCAGTCTCGCCCGGAAAGCCAACGATAATGTCAGTCGAGAGCGCGATATCGGGCATGCGATTGCGGATGCGATCGACCAGGCCCAGATAGTCCTCGCGTGTATAACGGCGATTCATCTCTTTGAGGATCCGCGTCGAACCTGACTGGACGGCCAAGTGCAGCTGCGGCATAACGGCAGGCGTTTCGGCCATGGCGTCGATGGTCTCGGGCAGCAGGTCCTTGGGATGCGAAGACGTAAAGAAGATGCGCTCCACACCCGTATCGCCCACGGCACGCAGCAGATCGGCAAAACGCGGCTTGCCAAACAGATCGCGACCATATGAGTTAACGTTTTGGCCCAGCAGCGTAATCTCACGCACGCCCTGGCGCACCAAACCGGTCACCTCGTCGACAATCTCCTCGAAGGGGCGGCTCTTTTCGCGACCGCGCACGTACGGCACGATGCAATAGGTGCAGAAATTATTGCAGCCCGTCATGATGGGCACCCAGGCGTGATACTGGGTCTCGCGATGCCACGGCATGCTCATGGCATCCGTATCCTCATGCTCATTGGTGCGGATATGACGCTTGCCGTCAAGGAACGCCTCGGCAATGAGCTCGTCCACATGTGCGATAGAATGCGTGCCAAAGATGACATTGACGTTATCGACGTTGGTGAGCAGGCCCTCGCCATCACGCTGCGCAATGCAGCCGCCCACGGCAACCACACGCTTGCCCGAAGGCGAAGGCGGCAGGCTTTTGCAGGAATTGCACTGACCGTACAGGCGAGTATCGGCGGCCTCACGCACACAGCATGTCATGAAGACAACGATATCGGCATGCTCGGGATCGAGCGCCATGAGGCAACCATACGAATCGAGCAGACCGCTCACGCGCTCGGAATCGTGCTGATTCATCTGGCAGCCAAAGGTGCGGATAAAGTAGGTTTTACCGGCAAGAATATCGCGTACGGAACGCTGGTCCATGTGCATAAGTCCTAACGATGGAAGGGAGGCGAATCGAGACAAGCAGAAGCTATGCCACAGGCTTAACATCATCCATGACGACGTTATCCATAGCAGCTCGATTGATCTGGTGAACGTAGATAGAAAGGCGGATGGCCGTGCGCGACTCCCCGTTAATGAGGATGTCGGAGAACACGGGCGCGCAGGAAATATCAAAACCGGTTGGAATCAAAAAACCGCGCGCGATAGCCACGGCCTTAATAGCCTGGTTGACCGCACCGGCGCCGACACACTGGATGTTGACGGGTACACCATCCTTGACCATGCCGGCGATGGCGCCGGCAACGGACGCGGGCGATGATTTGCTTGATACCTTCAGGCAATCCATGAAGAAACTCCTGCGTTTAAAAGTACGTTTTAACTGCAATAACTTTATCGTACCGAGTGGACTCGGTAAAGGCACTATTCCTCTTTGGCAAGATCGAAGGTCACGGTGATTCGATCACGCGAAACACGAATCTTTGGGTCGCCGCAAAGGTTGAGATAGTACCGAGCGGCAAGGTCATTAAAGTCGCGCTCCACAGCACGCGAAAACTGTGCTATGTCATCCTTGGCAATACGTAGCCCGCGACGATCCTTCGCGAGATCGACAGGAGCCGGCGCATGCGAGGACGAATCACGCTCGCGCAGCAGACGCGCAGTCACACCGCGAACGGGCTTAATCTGCCCTGCCAAAATGCGATGGGCCGTGCGCTCAGACATCTCAAGACCCAAACCCGAACAGATACGGATAAAGTCCTCGGCATCAGAGGCAAGGCCTAAACGATCGACAACTGGAAGCTCGCTCTCGTCATCAATGAACAGGAGACGCGACGTATCGAGCCGACTTGACGCCTGAGCATAAAGGGTCGCGGCAATCTCAGACGGAGAACCAAGATAGACATCGCAACCACGCAACTCCTCGAGCGCAAACTCACAAGCAGCGCGAATAATATTATGCGGACCGCGAGCACAGACATAACGTCCGTCCTCATCCTTGACAGCCTGGGGCCAGCTGGACTGATCGGCACGCTCACTGAGGCGGTCGGCCGCAACGCTCACCTTAAAGGCCGAGCCAAGATCGACACCTGACGTGACCACACGGGCCTCATCGGTGTTCTGCTTGATCGAAAACAATGCCATGCCACGACCGTGAACGCCCCAACGGTCCATCTTCATACTCTCGAGCTTGGAGGTGACGCGGGCATCGAAGATTCGCTCTTGCATATCCTGTGGAACGCCCGAACCGTTATCCAGAAAGACAAGCGTGCGGACGCCATCTTCCTTGGTCGTGGCGAGATAGACCTTGTCGGCGCCAGCATCGCGAGCATTACGGAGCATTTCGATGACGATATCCTCGACATTCTGAATGTCGTGCTTTGCCTGGCGCCGCTCGGCCTCCGAAACGCGGAGGCGGACATACCCCTCGCCAAGGTTCTCCTCGACGCGAAGGTTGCCCTCCCCCGACATCGACGCGATAAATGAGATGAGCTCGTTCGCGTCGCTCATGTTATTTAGCGATATCGACAGCGCGGCTCTCGCGAATCACGACGACGCGCACCTGACCGGGATACTCCATCTCTTCCTCGATCTGATGGGCGATATCGTGAGCCAGGACCGTGGACTGGGCATCGGAGATCTTGTCCGGCTGAACCATGACGTGGACCTCGCGACCAGCCTGCATGGCATAGGTACGCTCGACGCCTTCATGGGAGTTGGCGATCTCCTCGAGCTTCTCGAGACGCTTGATGTAGTTCTCGGCAGACTCGCGACGGGCACCGGGGCGAGAAGCAGAGACAGCATCAGCGGCCTGTACCAGGACATCGAGCACCGTGTTAGGGTCGACATCGGCATGGTGAGCCTCGATAGCATGAACGATAACGGGCTTCTCGCCATAACGGCGGGCAAGCTCGGCGCCGATGACGGCATGCGGGCCCTCGACGTCGTGGTCAATTGCCTTGCCCAGGTCGTGCAGCAGACCGGCGCGCTTGGCGGTCACAACGTCCAGGCCAAGCTCGGAAGCCATCACGCCGCACAGGTCAGAGACTTCGAGGGAGTGCTGAAGCACGTTCTGACCAAACGAGGTACGGTAGCGCAGGGCACCAAGGGTCTTGACGATCTCGGGGTGCAGGTCGTGAATGCCGGTATCGAAGGCAGCCTGCTCGCCAGCCTCGCGCACGCGCTGCTGAACCAGGTCGGCAGCCTTGTGATACATCTCCTCGATGCGGGCGGGGTGAATGCGGCCGTCGGCGATGAGGTTCTCGAGGGCAACACGGGCGGTCTCACGACGGACCGGGTCGAAGCTCGAAAGAACGACGGTCTCGGGCGTGTCGTCAATCACGAGGTTGACGCCGGAAACCTGCTCGAAGGTCCGGATGTTGCGACCCTCGCGACCGATAATACGGCCCTTGAGGTCATCAGAGGGGATGTGCACGGAGGTAACGGTGACCTCGGCTGTGTGGTCGGCAGCGCAGCGCTGAATCGCCAAGGACAGAATCTCCTGGGCGGTCTTGTGGCACTCGGCGCGAACCTGCTGCTCGGACTCGCGAATGATCGTGGCAGCCTCGTGGGTGACCTCGCCGCGAACCTTATCGAGGAGCTCCTTGTGGGCGTCCTCGCGGGTCAGGTCGGCGATACGCTCGAGCTCGGAGGTCTGCTTGGCGCAGAGCTCCTCGAGCTCGCGGGAGCGCTTCTCGACCTGACCGGCCTGGCTGGACAGCTGATGTTCGCGCTTGTCGAGAGCGTCGTTGCGGCGATCGAGGGACTCCTCGCGCTGCATCACACGGTTCTCGAGCGTACGAATCTCGCTCTTACGCTGCTTGTCCTCGGCCTCGGCGGCCTGCTTGTTCTTGATGATCTCCTCTTTAGCCTCGAGCAGAGCCTCTTTTTTGAGGGTCTCGGCCTGACGCTTAGCATCACCGATCAGGGACTCAGCCTGTGCGTGTGCCGACTGGATCTTTTCGTCGGCCTCGTGAAGACTACCCTGCTTGGCGGTGCGCATGTAGGCAATGGCGGCGATGGCACCCAAAACGATGCCAACGAGCGCTGCGATGATAGGCATGCTCACTCCTTTTTATGGATTCGTTACACAACAAAGCGAACCGTCCTTACGAACGGCTCGCGACATTTGAGTAATATGGGCGCAGCTTATGCGGGTCGGATACAGATAAACATATAAACAAACTCATCACAGATGAGCACATATCACAAAGCAAATGACAGTGTTTATCGTACGTTGAACCACAACAACTGTCAAATAAATGGCCCCGGCACGGCGGCTAAAACGCGGTGAACGGCAGGGCCACAAAACGCATACGCCTAAACCGCACATTCCTCGCGTTCGGCATCGAGACGTGCCTTAACGGCATCGGCGGCGATGTGATACGAGAAGCCCTTGCCCATCAAAAACCGAACCAGTTTTTCGAATCCACGCGTCTCTGGAACACGCCGCTTGGCGAGCAGGGCTGACGCACGCGCCAAATCGTCTTCGACGGCAAAATAATCCTCGGGATAACCGGGAATGTCATCGAGCACGACATGACGGCGCTTGAGCTCGGTCTCGATTTTGCGCTGTCCCCAACCGCGCCGCTTGCGCTCCTCGATAAAGTACGAGCAAAAGCGGTTCTCGTCTAAAAAGTGATACTCGGTGGCGCGCTCGACGGCGAAATCGATCGCGGGCTGGTGAAAGCCGTAGCGAGCCAGTTTGTCACGGACCTCACCCGTCGCATGGTCGCGGCGCGATAGCATCTCGGTCACCATGGTAAGTGCACATTTACGCTCGATGAGCTGCACCGCCTCACGAAAGTTGTCCCAATCACAGGGAAGATCGGGGCGGTTTTTGACATACAGCCGCGCGACCCGTACGGGAATCCAAATGGACCGCTCAAAACCGCCCTCAAGCTCACAATCGATATGTGCGCAAGGCTTTTTGGACGCATACCCGCTCGAGAACGAGGAAGCCGCCTTCTTATCGGGAAAGACGGCCGTGGCCTCGGTCACCGTATACGACATGAGCGTAACCGCTACTCGTCGTCATCATCGAGCATGGCGGAACCATCGATGGCGTAAAGCTCGTCAAACTCCTCAGGCGCAGGCTGATCGGTCAGCTCGACCTCGGACGGAGCATCGTCATCAAACTCAAGTCCGCAGGCAAGGCGGACCTTATGCTCAATCTCGTCGGCGCAATCGGGGTGTTCGCGCAGGAACGCCTTGGCGGCCTCTCGACCGTTGCCAAGCTTGTCCTCGCCATAGGCAAACCAGGAGCCCATCTTCTTGCAGATGCCGCACTCGACAGCCATGTCCAGAATTGAGCCCTCCTTAGAGATGCCCGTACCGTACATGATGTCGAACTCAGCAGAACGGAACGGAGCTGCCACCTTGTTCTTAACGACCTTGGCGCGCACGCGGTTACCGATAACCTCGTCCTTAAGCTTAATGCTGTCGATACGGCGAATGTCGATACGCACCGAAGAGAAGAACTTAAGGGCGCGGCCGCCCGTCGTAGTCTCGGGGTTGCCGAACATGACGCCGATCTTCTCACGCAGCTGGTTAATGAAGATGCACGTCGTGTTGGACTTGGACAGCGAGCCGGCGAGCTTGCGGAGCGCCTGACTCATCAGGCGAGCCTGAAGACCGACCGTAGTATCGCCGATTTCTCCCTCGATCTCGGCACGCGGGGTCAGCGCGGCGACGGAGTCGACGACGATGGCATCGATGGCGCCGGAACGCACGAGCATGTCAACAATCTCGAGCGCCTGCTCGCCCGTATCGGGCTGGGAAATGAGCACCTCGTCGATATCCACGCCGATGCGCGCGGCATACGTGGGATCAAGCGCGTGCTCGGCATCGATAAATGCCACAACGCCACCCATTGCCTGGGCCTCGGCCAGGATCTCGAGCGAAAGCGTCGTCTTACCGGAGGACTCAGGACCGTAAATCTCGACGATACGGCCGCGCGGCACGCCGCCGATACCCAGCGCGGCATCGAGGGCCAGGGCGCCCGTGGGAATGGCCTCGACCTCGAGCTCGGGACCACCGTCGCCGTACCTCATGATGGAACCCTGGCCGAATTTCTTCTCGATCTCGGCCTTGGTGGTGGCGATCATCTCATCGCGCTCTTTACCCGTCGTGCGAGCATGAACGGTACGTACGGGACCTGAATTCTTGGCCATGAATAGCCCTCCTCTTAACAACCTGCATCGATAATAAACGAACGGCTGTTCGTGGTCAACCGTTCAGATAAATCATATGCAGCCGACCTTTCCAAAACCCAACCAAACGCCGACCAAATACTGACCAAAATCTTGACCGCAGGCGAACCAAGAAAATCATGACGAGGAAAAATACGACAACTACCTGCACAAAGATAAAATTCGCCGGAGGTCCCTATCTCCACAATTAAGGGGCCCGGAGGCCCCTTAAAACACGTCTATTCCATAGGGTTGAGCACAAGGGCAATGCGACCCAATGCCTCCGTGACCGTATGGGCACGAACACACGAACGGTCGCCCTCATAGTGGCAGCGCACAGAGTCCACGACCGGCACTCCCCCATCGGCGGAACGATGTGCCCAGCCAATATAGAAAGTGCCAGCAGGATCGTCCTCAGTACCACCGCCGGGGCCAGCATAACCCGTTGCGCTCACTGCAATATCGCTCTGGTACAGCTCCAGCGAACCCGACGCCATCTCGCGCGCAGTTTGATGCGACACCGCGGTGTAGCGGTCGAGCGTCTCCTGCTCAACACCCAGCACGCGATGCTTAATCTCATCGCAGTAGGTCACCGCACCGCCACGCAGCACCGCCGAGGCGCCCGGGATATCCGCAATCGTCGAGGCGATCATACCCGCCGTCAGCGACTCAGCCGTCGAAACCGTCACACCCCGAGCGCTCGCGCGCTCGACGATATCGCGCGCCAGCTCCTCGTTATGTGCGGAAATCTGCTCAAAAGAGTCCGTCATACCCACCAGGACCTAGACCGAAAAGACGATCTTGCGGCAGTTCCAGAAGTACTGGGCGCCCGAGATAACGGTCAAGACAACGGCAACGGCATACAGGAAGCGCGACACCGAGTAGATGCCGAGCGTCAGCGCCACCGGGCCAAGGTGCAAGCCGGCCATAGCAAAAACGCACAGGTAACCGCAGATGGAGACCATCGTGGTCGCCGTCTTGTACTTGCCGAGCTTATCGGCCGCAACGACCACACCGGCCGCACTCGCGACCATGCGAAGGGCGCTCACCAGAAGCTCACGGAACAGGATAATGAACACGGACCACACGGTCACCGCGCCAAAATCCAAGAACAGCAGCAGGGCCGAAAACACGAGCAGCTTATCGGCGATGGGGTCCAAGAATTTACCGAAGTCGGTGATCTCGTTGCGCGAACGCGCCAGATAGCCGTCGACCTTATCGGTGCACGACAGGATCACATACAGAATGAAGGCAGCGGCGGCGAGCGGGCCGTCGAAGGTGCTCCAATCCGTACCGGCAACACTCGTGTGAGAAAGCGCCGACACGATCATGAACACCGGGATAAAGACGATGCGAACGCACGTCACGATGTTGGCGGGCGTCCAAACACTCGTCAGTTCCTTATTGCTCTCGTTTGCCACGATGCTCTCCTACTCCACAACATGGCCGATAAGCTCATAGCAGAAGCTATCGGTAAACTCGACAGTCAGAATATCGCCCACAGATGCCTCGCTGGCATCCAGATGCACCGCGCCATCGGAATCGGGCGCCTGGAACCAGGCATGGCCGATCAGCTCGGCGCCTTCCTCGGTTTCTTCGATACCGTCGACGATCACCTGGGCGCGCTCGCCCACATGTGCGGCGGTGGCGGCAAAACCGAGCGACTCGGCCAGGTCCATGGCCTCCTGGGCGCGCTCGAGCTTGACCTCTTCGTCGACCTGACCCTCCATCTTAGCGGCCAGGCTGCCCTCCTCCTGCGAGTAGGCAAAGACGCTCGTGTAGTCAAAGCCGACGGTGTCCATAAAGTCGATAAGATCACGAAACTCGTCGTCGGTCTCGGTCGGGAAGCCGACCATGGCCGTGGAGCGAATCACGATACCGGGGATGCGCTCGCGAAGGTCGCGGAACAGATCCTCGAGCTCCTGGCGCGAACCGGAGCGACGCATGGCCTTGAGGATGCGCGCGTCGCAGTGCTGCACGGGGATATCGATATAGGGCAGCACCTCGGGCGTATCGCGTATCGTCTCGATGAGTTCGTCAGTCATGCCCTCGGGCTGCAGGTAGAGCACGCGGACCCAGACGTTGTGCGGGCGCACGGCCTCGGCGACGGCACGCAGCAGCTGCGCCAGATTGCGCGGCAAGCCCTCGGCGACATCCTCGTCAGTAAAGTCGGTGCCCCAAATACCCGTGTCCTGACCGATCAGCACGATCTCGCGCACACCGCCGGCAACCAGGTCGCGTACCTCGGAGATAATGCTCTCGGCATTGCGCGAATGATAGCGACCGCGAATATAGGGGATCATGCAGAAGCTGCAGAAGCGGTTGCAGCCATCGGAAATCTTGACGTAAGCAACGACGCCCTCGACGGTACGCTTGACCTGAGGGATATAGGCCGCGATCTCACGCTCGACACCCAGCACGCCATCGATGACCGCCACAATGCCGTCCTCCTCGTCGGCCTTCACAAAGGCAGCGACCTCGGGCAGCTCGTCAGGCAGGTCGTCGCCATAGCGCGACGGCACACAGCCGCACATGACGATGGGGCAAGAACGAACGCCATCCTGAACCTCGTTGGCGAGCTCGAGCGTGGTCTCGATGCTCTCGGACGTTGCGGAGGCGAGGAACGAGCATGTATTGACGATGGCGATATCGGCATCCTGCGGGTCGAATGCCTCCTCGTAGCCTGCGGCGGTCAAAAGAGAACGCATGCGGTCGGTGTCAACCTCGTTCTTAGCGCACCCGAGGGTGATGTAGAGCACGGAGCCCAACGGTGTATCCATGTTGGAGAGCGGTCCTTTCAAATGATATTAGCGGTAGTTGGTGAACTGCAGCGGCTGGCCGTAGTCCTGGTCGCGCAGGAACTGGATCACGGTCTGCAACGCGTCCTTCGAAGCAGAGGAAACACGCAGCTTGTCGGCCTCGATGGTCACCTTGACCTTGAGCTTTTGGTCCTTGATGTCCTTGTTGATCTTCTTGGCGGTCGCCTGGTCGATACCCTCGACGATATGGCCGAGCACGCGCACGGTACCGCCCGATGCCGCCTGAGGAGCATCCCACGAGACGGCCTTAAGATCAATGCCGCGCTTGATGAGCTTGGAGCTTAGCACGTCGACAATCTGCTTGGAGACAAAGTCGGCCGGGGCGTTGATCGTAAAGAGCTTGTCGCCCTTCGAAAGCTCGATCGTGGCGCCGGAATCCTTGAGGTCATAGCGCTGGGAAATCTCGCGCGTGGTCTGCTGAAAGGCGTTGTCGACCTCTTGCATGTTGACCTCGGACACGACGTCGAAGCTGGAATCTTTAGCCATGATGTTTCCTTTCGCGTACGAGCGGCTTAGTAGCTATCGTACGAATAGTCGGTAGAATCGGTGGGCGTCTGACCGTCAGTTGCGGTATCGGCGCCATCCGTGGACTGGGCATCGGTACCGTCGGTGGTATCGGTACCATCGGTGGTGTCGGTACCATCAGAACTTTCACCATTCTCGGAATCAGTCGTCTCCTTCTTGGGAACGGTGATCGTCACACGCGCCACGCCGGAGGTCTTGGTATCGTAACGGACCTTTTCACCGTTCTTGGTAACGGTGACATCGGAAGGCTTGGACGTGGTGATCTCGATCGAGGACTCGGGCGTGTACTCCTGCTCAAAGGGGCCAGTCGCCTGGGCGCCATAGACCGACTTGCCGTCGACCTTGACCTCAATCCACGCGGTCTTTCCCTTGGCAACGGAGACTTTGACCTTCGTGACCTCGTTCTCTTCCTTCTTGGCCGTCGTCTTGGTAGCGTCCGAATCAGTCGACTCATCCGTCGCCTCATCGGTATCTTCGTCCTCGTCGACCGTTTCGGTCTTCTTAGAAGACTTCTTGGTCGTCGTCTTGGTGGCAACGGGCGTCTCGGGCGTCGACTCGGGCGCCGAGGAGCCGCAGCCACGCAGGAGCACCACGATGAGCACAATCAGCAGCAACGCCACGGCACCGATGCCGGCGTAAACGATACGCGGATCGAGCCCATTGTTTTGAGGAGTACGGGATCCGCCGCGTCCACGACTGGAACTACTGCGGCCGCCTCCCTGAGGCATACGACCGCGATTGCCATCAGAACGGCCGCGATAGCCACCCTGGCCCTGAAGGCTGCGCTGACCCGAGCGGGGCGCAAGTTCACCGCGGCCCTGATAGCCACGCTGGCCCGAACGCGGAGCCAAGGAGCGCTGGCCATACGGCTGTGATTGAGAGCGAAGACGCGGCGTCACCTGTGTGGTATCGGCATCCGCATAGCCACCGCGAGAGCGTCCCGTAGAGGCACCACGGTAACCGCGATCGGAATAACCGCCGTCGCCGTAGCCGGCACGAGGGTCACGCACCACGCCGCGAGCAGCGGGAAGCGCACGGTCCTCGGGCATCGGCGTACTGCGGAACCGGTCACGCTGTGAGCGAATCTCCTCGCCCGAACCCGTCTCGGTAATATAACCGGCCTGCTGAGGACGCTGTCCATAGCGGGTCGAACGACCGCCCTGAACCATCAGGAAGCGCCCGTTATCGACCGAGGAACGCGAATTGACGTAGCCGGCGGCGTCCTGAAAACGACCGCCCTGCTGCGACGTCTCGCGTTCGTATGCCATCAGGTCGTCAAAGTAGGCATTGACGACCTCGCGCGGATTGAGGCCCAAAAAGCGAGCATAGCTCGAAATCATGCCCTGCGCATAGCCACGCGGCGGCATCGAAGCAAAGTTACCGGTCTCGAAAAACTCGATGATCTGCGGCCTGATTTTGATGGTGTTGGCGACCTGCTGAATGGAAAGGCCCATTCGGCGACGCTGCTCGAGCAGCATGTCACCAAAGCGTGCAGCCATCAGAATCCTCCAAACTCACGATCTTCACGTGCCATCTCGGCGTCGACAGATTCCAGCGCGGCAAGCCCCTCCTCGTCCAACAGGACCTCGCGCGGCTTGGAACCGTCGGGCGGGCCGACGACACCCTTTTCTTCCAGCATGTCCATAATACGCCCGGCACGCGCATAGCCAACCTTCAGACGACGTTGCAGGCCAGATGTGGAGCCAAGCTGCGATTCCACCACAATATGGGCGGCTTCCCAAATGAGCGGATCATCGTCTTGCGGCTCGGCTACTCCGGTGCGGACAATGCCGCCGCCACCCGCCATGGACATAGAAGCGGGCGCCACGGCAGACAGGATCTCCTCGTGGTAGTCGGGCTCGCTCTGCGACTTAACGAACTCGACAATCTCGTTGATTTCGTCGTCCGAGACAAAGCAGCCCTGGATACGGCGAGGCTTGCCCCAGTCGACCTTGGAAAACAGCATGTCGCCCAAACCGGTGAGCTTTTCGGCACCCATCTGGTCAATGATGACGCGCGAGTCAATGCCCGTGGCGACGTTAAAGGCGATGCGGTTGGTGATGTTGGCCTTAATGAGGCCCGTCACCACGTTGGAGCTGGGGCGCTGCGTGGCCACGATAAGATGAATACCGGCGGCACGGCCCAGCTGTGCAATACGCACGATCGAGGCCTCGACATCCTTACCGGCGACCATCATCAGGTCCGAGAGCTCGTCGATGATGATGACCAGGTAGGGCATCTTTTGCGGCGGGTTATCGTAATGCTCAAACTCGCCGGCGGCCTGCTTTTCGTTGTAGGTCGAGATCTTACGCACGTTGAGACGCTCGAAGACCTTCAGGCGACGCTCCATCTCGGACACCGCCCACTGCAGAGCGCTCGCGGCCTGCTTGGGCTCGGTCACTACAGGCACGTAAAGATGCGGCAGACCGTTATAGCCCGCAAGCTCGACGCGCTTGGGGTCGACCATGATCAGGCGAACATCCTCGGGAAGGGCGCGCATGAGCAGGGTCGTGATGATGGAGTTGATCATGACCGACTTACCGGAACCCGTGGTACCGGCGATCAGCAGGTGGGGCATCTTGGCAAGGTCGGCGACGACCGGCGTGCCCTCGGCATCGCGGCCGATGGCGAGCTCGAGCGGACCGCCCTTCACATAGGGAAGCACGTCGCCCAGGTTGACGTTCTGGCGCTTGCGATTGGGGATCTCGATACCCACAAGCGAGGTGCCGGGGATCGGGGCAAAGATACGCACCGACTGGGCAGCAAGCGATAGCGCGATATCGTCCTCGAGGCTCGAAATCTTGCTCACGCGCTCGCCCTCGCCAGGTTGCAGCTTAAAGGTCGTCACCGTGGGGCCGGCGATCCAGCCGACCACGCGGGCACTGCGGCCAAACTCAAGCAGCGTGGACTGCAGTGACTCGGCAGTCTGCTCAAGCTCTTTGTCCGAGGACGCGGCGGAAGCCGACTGCGGGTTGGCGCGCAGGATCTCGAGCGGCGGAAGCTTAAGGCCATCCTCTTCTTCGCCCTCGTTATCCGCGGGGGCATTGACCGCTCCCCCATCGCTAGAAGTAGGCGCCTCGGCAGCGCCCGCGACAGCCGTATCGGCAACCTTGGGATGCTTCAAGAAGTCGGGAATCTGAGGTGCTGCCGAGACAGGATTCACGGCAAACGGCGGCTCGGACTCGTCGATCTTATCGGAGTCGTCTTCCATCGAAAGCTGACCGGTTACCTGGTCGCGCTTTGCATGGCAACGCGGCAGCAAAGTTGTCTTTGCGGTCTCAATCGGAGCCTCGTCGTCCTCGTCATCGCCCTCGGTGAGCTCAATCTCGCTATCGGACCAAGACGGGTCGGGCTCGCTCGTGTTGAGTTTGGGCGCAGCCTTGCCCTTCTTGGCATGGCGGCGCGGCAACAGTGTGGTCTTGGCCCGCTCAGCTTCCACGGCCTCGGACACGTCGACAAACGGGTCATCGTCCTCATCGTCATCGTCCAAAACCGGGTCCACATCGTTGCCCATAACCGTGGTCACGGCAGCATCGGAGCCCTTTTGACGAAGAATGCTCAAGTGCGGACGGGCAACGCCGGGCACCGACAGGGCTTCGTCGTCACCCCACGGGCTCGCGTTGACGTCGGAACGACGGCGCTCGGCAAAATCGGCCGCACGGTCGCGAGCAGAGCGCAGCACGCCACCCACCGAAAAGCCGATGATGACAAAACCAACGACGGCCAGACCCAACAGGACCACCATCGCGATAGGCTTACCCAGTGCATTCTGCAGCGCACTCGCAATAAACGCACCGATGTAGCCACCCGAGGCGGACAGATTTTGCGGCGTAAACATAAGGTCACACGAGTCGCTCGTACCCGGCACCATCAGCGAAAGAATGGAGACGACGGCGATAAAGACCACGGCTCCGCCCGCGACCGAGCGAATGTTGAGCGGCGAGTCCTCACCTAAAAAGAGCGTGGCGGCAAACAGCAAAATGACGATCGGCAGCACGTAGGCGCCCAGACCAAAGCCTAGGTGGTAGAAACCGGCAACCGCAGCCGTCACGGGTGCGGTCGCCGGCGAAATCACGGCAATGAAGGACGCAATCGCCAAAACGGCGATAACCACGCCGGCGATATCGCGGTTGGCCGACGGCTCCACCAAGGGTTCAAAATCGTCGAAGTCCGCCTCGTGGCCCTTATTGGCACGCAGATGGGAACCGGCACCCTTAGCAGATGCCGGTTGGTTGTTGGCTTTATTGCCTTTGGCGTTTTGTGCAGATCCGCGCGCCAAACTAAACCTCCATGACGACCGGGATGATCATCGGACGAGTGCGCGTACGACTCCAGATAAAGTTAGAGAGCGAGTCGCGCACGGCCTTGCGAATGGCATCGGAACCGCTGCTCGTAAAGCTGAACTTACCCTTCTCGATCGTCTTCATAATGGACGCGGAGGCATCCTCGGAGAACTGGTCGTCGATGGCAAACGAGACGCCGCGGCCCGAGAACTCGATGGCCTCGATCTTCTTGTGCTTGAGCGAGACAATGGCAACAGCGGTAACCATACCGTCGTTGGCGAGCTTCTGACGATCGCGCAGGACGATGGGGTCGGTATCGCCGATACGCAGGCCGTCGACGTAGACGACGCCGGACTCGACGGGCGTACCACGCTTGACGATACCGCCGCGCATCTCGAGCGTGTCGCCGTTATCGAGGATAAAGATATGATCGTCCTTGATGCCCATCTTGCGGGCCAGCTGGGCATGGGCGCGCAGATGCACGGCCTCACCGTGAACCGGCATAAAGTACGTGGGCTTGGCCATGGCCATCAGGAGCTTGAGCTCCTCCTGGCTACCGTGACCGGAAACGTGAACGAGGGCGCGGTTCTTATCCCACACGTCGCAGCCGAGCTTGGCCAGGCTGTTGACGACCTGCTGGACGGCTTTCTCATTGCCGGGAACAGGAGTTGCCGAGAGGATAACGGTATCGCCCTCGTGGATGGAGAGCGTCTTGTGCTCGCCATTGGCCATGCGGGACAGGGCCGACAGCGGCTCGCCCTGCGAACCGGTGCACATGACAACAATCTTGTCGTCAGGCAGGTTATCAATGTCAAAGGCATCGATGATATCGGCGTCGTCGATGTTGAGGTAGCCCAGTTCGCGCGCCACGCGGGTGTTAGTGAGCATGGAGCGACCGGTCACAACGACCTTACGGCCGCACTTGCGGGCGGCATCGCAGATCTGCTGCAGGCGATGGATGTGGCTCGAGAACGACGCGACGAACACACGGCCCGGGGCGTTCTTGATGGCATGCAGCAGGTTGGGTCCAACCTCGGCCTCGGACTTGGTAAAGCCCGGAACCGTGGCGTTAGTGGAGTCGGAAAGCAGCAGGTCGATACCCTGCTTGGCAAAGCGGCTGATGGCGGCATAATCGGGCGTGACGCCATCGATGGGCGTCTGGTCGAGCTTAAAGTCACCGGTGTGCATAACGGTGCCCTGGTTGGTGCGAATGAACACGCCCAGAGCACCCGGAATGGAGTGCGTCATCGAGAAGAAGTCGAGCGAGATGCCACCGAGATTGACGTGGCTTCCGCCCTTGACCTCGCGGAACTTGGGCGCGCGGATGCGGAACTCGGAGAGCTTGCCCTCAATAAAGCCGAGCGTCAGCTTGCTCGAGAAGATGGGCACCTTATTGTTGAGGTCCTGCAGCAGGTACGGAAGCGAACCGGTGTGGTCCTCGTGGCCGTGGGTGACGATGATGCCGCGGAGCTTCTCCTCGTTCTCCAGGACATAAGTGTAGTCGGGAAGCACCAGGTCGATACCGGGTTGGGAATCGTCGGGGAACATGAGACCGGCGTCGACGAGCACCATGTCGTCGCCGCACTCGAAGACCGTCATGTTCTTGCCGATGCCGTCAAGGCCGCCGAGCGGAATGATCTTCAAGGGAGATGATTTTTTAGCTGCCATAGGTTCGTGTGGTTTCCTTTCTTCGAAACGGGTCTGGAACAACCGACGGGGCGCTTCTGGCAAACCGACCGCCGGGAACGTACAACAATGCATCGCAGAGTCGATGCAATAACCACAGTATGATACCCATTTGCACAACAACAGACCACTCATGCATCAAAGCCCCATCTGAACCTGTGTATCCCGCCGGTCTGGTCTCAGCGGGCCCGGCACGGGCTAAGTTTCCTGCTCTACAGTCCTGCTCACGACGGAGGCCACATTAAGTGGCCTCC
>CALGZY010000024.1 GCA_937934355.1 uncultured Collinsella sp.
CCCGTGGAGACGGACTGCTCGTTGCCGAACGGCGAGCCGATCGCCATGACCCACTCGCCCACGTTGAGCTTGGAGGAATCACCAATCTCGATCGGCGTGAGCTTGGAGGCATCGGCATCCTTGAGCTTGATGACGGCCAGGTCGCTCGAGGCGTCGTTGCCCACGAACTCGGCCTCGTAGGTGGTGCCGTCATCCATGGTAACCACGTACTGGTCATAGCCGTCGACCACGTGGTTGTTGGTGAGGATGTGGCCCTCGGTATCGAGCACCACGCCCGAACCGACGCTGCCCGAGTTGTCCGACTCGTCGGCAGACTGCGAAAGCGAGCCATTCTGGCTGCCGCTCGAAGTGGCGGTGATGGAAACCACGGAGGGCAATGCCTTGGCAGAAACGGCCTCGGCCAACGTGGTGTCCTCGGAGTCGATCGTAATCTTTTGCGTCGACGAACCCGAGGCACCCGCCGTCACGGCATTCTTTCCGCCGCCAATGTTGAGCGTGCCGCTCATAATGAGCGCAATGACCAGCAGGGCGCCGCAGGCGCAACCGGCGAGTGCCGTAATAAAGATCGGCAGCTTTTTGGTCTTGGTCTTGACCACCGTGTGCTTGTTTACAACCTGCTGACCGCCGAGCGGCTGGCCGGTCTGCGTGTCGTAGGCCTGCACGTAGGGAATGTTGCCGTCGGCAGGCGTCGACTCCACCTGCACGCGCGGCTGCTGCTGAGTCTCGCCGGCGTGGCCCGCATCCTGGGGACGCTGGGAATCGTTCTCGCTCATAGCTGCAATCCTTTCGTCAAATAACCAAAGGCCCGCCAAACACGTGGCGGGCCATCATTGTTCACGATGAGTTGTACCCCAATATGCGGGCGTACGTGTATGAGAACGCAATCTTTTAGGAAGGCTTAAGTTCTGTTGCAGGCCCGAAAGGAACCCGCGCCTGCGTCAAAACCACCACAAAGGTGCCTGTCCCCTTTGTGGTGAAAAGCTAGTCCTTAAACAAATAGCCAACGCCGCGGACAGTGGTGATATGTGCCGCGATCTGCGGGCCCACCTTGGAGCGGATGCGTCGAATGTGCACGTCGACGGTGCGCGTGCCGCCGCAGTACTCAAAGCCCCACACGCGGTGCAGCAGCACCTCGCGGCTGTAGGCGCGGTTGGGATGCGTCGCCAAAAAGCTCAGCAGCGAGTACTCCATCAGCGTCAGGTCGATGGGCTCGTTATCGAGCGTCACCTGGTAGGTAGCCAGGTTGATCTCGAGGTTATCGATGTTGAGCACATCGTCGGCGGCGACGGTCTCCTCCTCGCCCATCAGGCGCTGTGCGCGAGCCTTGAGCTCGTTGGGCGTCGCCGTGGGGCATACAAAGTCGGCATGCGCGTGATTGGGCAGGCGCAGGGTACCGAGCGCCTCGTCGTCGACGATCACCAACATGGGGACGCCGCCGCGATCGTCAAGCCACTTGGCAATCTGATCGATGCGGTCGCTGCGAATGCCGTCGGAGTCGAGGATCAGCAGGTCAAAGTCGTGCGCCGCAGTCGGCGAATCGGGGGTTGCCAGGCTCACCTCGACACCCAGGGTGGTCGTCAAGCTGCGGGCAAACTCGTGGAAGCGCGTCGTGCGCGCCATGAACAGGGCACTCTTTTCGGACATATCGGCCTCCAAAGAAATGAGCTCAATCGTACTGGAACGAACCAGCGCGATTAGGAGTTCGCCAGGTAGTGCTTAATCTCCCACTCGGTGATCGTGGACTCAAACTTATGCCACTCGTCGCGCTTCTTTTTAAGGAAGAAACTGTGGATGTGCTCGCCGAGGGCATCCTTCATAAACTGCGAGTCCTCAAAGACGTCGAGCGCCTCTTTGAGCGAGCGCGGCAGCGGCGTGTAGCCGGCCTCGAGCATCTGACGGTCGGTGAGCTTGAGCGTCTCGGCCGTGGCCTCGGGCGGGAGCTCCAGCTTGCGCTCGATGCCATCCAGACCGGCCGCCAGCGTGACGGCGTTGACCAGGTACGGATTGGCCATGGGGTCGGGACTGCGAAGTTCGATGCGCGTGGACAGCTGCTTGCCGGGCTTGTAGACCGGGATGCGGACCATACTCGCGCGGTTGCGCAGGCCCCACGTGGCGTACTGCGGCACGGAGTCGCCGCCCGTGGTGATGCGCTTGTACGAGTTGACCGTGGGGTTGGTGATGGCGCTGATCTCGCGTGCGTGCGCCAAGATGCCGGCCATATAGTGCTTGGCGATATCGGAGAGATGGTACTTCTCGTCGCCCTCGCCCCAAAAGACGTTGTTGCCGTCGTGGTCGAACAGCGACTGATGCAAAAACATGGCGCTGCCATCCTCGCCCGCCAACGGCTTGGGCATAAAGGAGGCGTGGCAACCGCTCTCGTAGGCCTGCTGCTTAATGATGAGTTTGGCCGTGGTGATGGCGTCGGACATGCTCAGGGCCTCGGCGTGACGCAGGCTCATGCCGTGCTGCGAGCGGCCGGCGGCGTGGAAGGTGTACTCCACGGGCACGGACATCTTCTCGAGCGTGAGGACCGTGTTGCGACGCAGGTCGCGAGCGGCATCGCTCACCGAAAGATCGAAGTAGCCCACGTTGTCGAGCGGCTCGGGAGTGTGCTCGTCGGGGAAGTAGTAGTACTCCAGCTCGGCGCCCACGTTAAGCAGATAGCCAGCCTTCTCGGCCTTGTGGAACATGCGACGCAGGGCATCGCGCGGGTCGCCGGCAAACGGCTTGCAATCGGGGGTGCACACGTCGCAGAACACGCGAGCGACGCCGTTGTGACTCGGGCGCCACGGCAGGATCTGGAAGGTCGAAGCATCGGGAAACGCCAGCATGTCGGCTTCCTCGGGCGTAGCAAAGCCCTCGATGGCGGAGCCGTCAAAGCCAATACCCTCCTCAAAAGCGACCTCGAGGTCCTCGGGACTAATGGCAAAGTTCTTGAGGCGGCCGAGAATGTCGACAAACCACAGACGCACAAAGCGGATGTCACGCTGCTCTACAGAGCGGAGTACGTAATCGATGTTCTGCTGGTTCATGTCGCTCCCCTTTCTTTCGGGCGGGTTTCGACTGGTCTATATCGCAGATACTATCGCAGAAAAATGTTTCCGCAGGGTTAAAGCGTATCAAGCGCTCAAAAAACGTG
>CALGZY010000025.1 GCA_937934355.1 uncultured Collinsella sp.
GTCGATCTTGGGGCCGTAGAAGGCGCCGTCGCCCTCGTTGACCTCGTAGTCCATGCCCAACTTCTCCAAAGCGGTGCGCAGGCCCTCCTCGGCGCGAGCCCAGTCCTCGTCCGAGCCCATGGAGTCCTCCGGGCGGGTGGAAAGCTCAACGTGGTACTTAAAGCCAAATTTCTGGTACACGGAGTCGATAAGGTTGACCACACCCACGATCTCGTCGGTCAGCTGGTCGGGACGCACAAACAGGTGGGCGTCGTCCTGGTTAAAGCAGCGCACGCGGAACAGGCCGTGCAGGGCGCCGCGAAGCTCGTGACGGTGCACCAGGCCAATCTCGCCGGCGCGAATGGGCAGCTCGCGGTAAGAGTGCGGCTTGGAGGCGTACACCAGCACGCCGCCCGGGCAGTTCATGGGCTTAATGCAGTACTCTTCGTCGTCGATGACGGTGGAGTACATATTGTCCTTGTAGTGGTCCCAGTGGCCCGAGGTCTTCCACAGCTGCTTGTTCATGATGAGCGGCGTGGAGATCTCCACGTAGCCGGCCTTGTGGTGGATCTCGCGCCAGTAGTCCAGCAGCGTGTTCTTAATGATCATGCCGTTGGGCAGGAAGAACGGGAAGCCGGGGGCCTCGTCGCGCATCATAAAGAGGTCCATCTCGCGACCGATCTTGCGGTGGTCGCGCTTCTTGGCCTCTTCCAGCATGTGCATGTGCTCGTCGAGCTCTTCCTTGGTGGCAAAGGCGACGCCGTTGATGCGGGTGAGCATCTTGTTGTCCTTGTCACCCTTCCAGTAAGCGCCCGAGACGCCGGTGAGCTTAAAGGCCTTCAGCGCCTTGGTGTAGCAGATGTGGGGGCCGACGCACATGTCGATGTAGTCGCCCTGCTGGTAGAAGGTGATGCGGGCGTCGTCGTCCAGGTCGCCGATATGCTCGACCTTGTACTTCTCGCCGCGCTCCTCCATAAGGGCGATGGCCTCGGCGCGGGGCTTCTCGTACACGGTGAACTTGAGGTTCTCCTTGACGATCTTTTTCATCTCGGCCTCGATCGCGGGGAAGTCGTCCTCGCTGATCTTGACGCCCTCGGGCAGGTCGACGTCGTAGTAGAAGCCGTTGTCGGTCGCGGGGCCGTAGGCAAAGTCGGCCTCGGGATAGAGGCGCTTGATGGCCTGCGCCATGATGTGCGCGGCGGAGTGGCGGATGACGTGCGTGACCTCGTCCTGCGGGAGCTCGGCCACCGAACCGTCATTGTAGAGTGCCTTCATGGGTATGTTTTCTCCTCTCGGATGCCTGATGCAAGTGCGTGCGATGCGCTCGGCGTTTTAACTTGCATCATTATAGGCAGGTTGCCTTGGTATACAAGCGCCCGCCGCACCTTAATGGCACGGCGGGCGATTATCTACGCATGCTTCATCGTGTGGGGGCGAGGCTGCGGGGCGCGCGTGGATTGCGGCCTGCCCGTGGCTTGCGGCCGGCCCGGCGATGGATGCGTTACTGGATGCGAGTTCGGCAGTAGGGGCAGACCTTCCAGTGCGCATCGAGCGGGCGATGGCAGCTGGGGCAGACATTGCGAACCTGGGTATCGCACACCGGGCAGACGACAAAGTCCTTCTCGATGGGCGCGCCGCACTGCGGGCAGGTGCCGTACTGGGCAAGCTGGCGCTCGCGCAGGGCCATGTCCAGCTCCTGCTCCTCGCGGTCGGACGCGTAGGAGTGCGGGCGCAGGACCAGGTAGGCAATGAGGCCTACAAACGGGATGAGGGCGATGATGCCCCATGCCACGTAGGCGCTGGCGCCGCGGCGGCGAGCGTCGATGAACACATAGACGACCGACAGCACATACAGGGCGATGATAAAGCCAACAAAGGCATAGACGACGCCCATAAGCTGCGGCGACATGAGCTCGGAGATGTACTTGGACATTACGGGTACCTTTCGGAATATTAACAGTCCGTGCAAGTTTACCACGGGGTTTGTTTATATGGGACCACGGCTAGGCGCGGGGCTGACGCGGACACAAACATCTCAATCCGTAACAACTAGGACCGAAATCCGGGTCTAGATGTTATGGATCGAGACAAACGGAGGACCTGCATGGCAAATGTCTCGATCTGTAACATCTAGGACCCAAATCCTCGTCTAACTGTTACAGATCGAGACATTCAAAATCCGCCGAAAGGTTTGTCTTGATCTGTAACATCTAGAACCCAAATCATCAACTAACTGTTACAGATTGAGACAAAGGAAAACGTCCAGGCCGAATGTCTCAATCTGTAACAGATACTCGGCAAAAACAGGTCTAACTGTTACAGATTTAGACATTCGAAATCGACTGATTGGTTCATCTAAATCTGCAACTATTTACCGCGCCCGTTTTACCTGCTGGTTTGTTGGGAAATATCCCAATTTATCCCAAGTGCGTCAAAACGGAACGCGCCACCTGCTCACGGGAGGGACGAATATAATGTCGCCCCGACACGCCAGGCAGGGAGTGTCCCATGAGCATTTCAATGAGGTCCCAGGGCATGTGCAGCACCATCTCGCAGATGGTTCGCCACGAGTTGCGGAGGTTCGACATCGGGATAGAGCTTCTGGATGTGCTCGATGCCCTCGGCTGCGCACCACTCCTTCCATCTATGATTGCACATCCCCCGGTTCATGGGCAGACCGTCCCCGCGATCTGCTAGCCACTCGGAGCCTGCCGCGCGGCGCTCGCCTGCAATTTCGAGTAGGCGCCCGGCAGCATCCGGCAGCACCACGACTGTGCGCATTGACTTCCGCGTCTTGAGTACGCCGTTCGCCGTGGGCTCGATGCCCGCTTGCTCCATCTGGCGCACGAGGTCGACCGTTGCGAGCGTTGTGGATTCCGCCGCAAACGGCATGACCTCATCGGTGCGGATGCTCAGCGACTCACCCGACCGGTATGAGCCAAAGCACGCCATGATGAACGGCGCCTCGAGTAAGGTTCCGTGCAGGCGTCCCAGACTGTCCTTTGCCTCGGCGAGCGTGTACAGGCGCTTGGAGCGCTCGCGCGTCTTGCGGGTGGGCGCGGTGTATTTCACAGTTGCGGCAAATGGGTCGATGGGCAGCACGACAAAGCCCGACACGGTTCCGTAAATCTTGCGCAGGGTGAGTAGGGCAGTGTCTGACGTTGCTGCGGGGAGAGTCAGGAGTCATTCCTGCAGGTGCACGGGGCGCGGCTGGTCGACCGGCATCGAGCCCCACGCGCGGCGCCTCTGCTTGCGTGTCATATAATGTCCCTAGGTTGCCCGGAGCTATCTCCGTGTTACTCCGGCATCCTTGCTATCACCCCAACGCGCCAAGGTTCCAGCCGTGCGCGGTGGGGTTTCTTTTCGTTTAAGGTCTCCAATCTCCATAACGTGTTCGGTTTACATTTTGTTGCAATGCGGCATAATATGGGTAGCCCTTTGCTTAAAGCTCAGGACGTGGCCAGCCTCGGAGCCGAAATCCGGGGCCTTTTAATATGAGAAAGCCATTGTCAATAGGCGTGTTTGTTCGAGCCCGGTTTTAAACCGGGCTTTTTCGTTTCCCGTCGGGAGGGCCCGCGCACGCTGCATGGCTTAGTCGACGCTTGCCTGGCAAGCTAATATCCGCGGGCTCTTGCGGGTGCGCTTCCGGCGGTCAGCCCGGTATGTCCGCGCACCCCACCGCATTTCGATTCTCCGTCCGGCGCGCTCGTCCGAAACCAGTCTTGTTCACGGGCGCGGCCCTTGGGCTGCCCAAAAAGGGCTCGTGAACGCGCGCCGGCGATGCGTCGAGGCGCGGGCCCTCCCGGCGGGAGGCTTGTTGTCCGACGGGGTCAGCCGAGGGTCCCCTCCGCCCGGCACCCGATCTCCCAGACCCAGCAGGCGAGCTCGCGCGCGACGGCGGCGTTTGCCTTGCACGAGCTCTTGCCCGCCGCCGCCAGCGCCTCGCGGCGGCGGCAGAGCCTGGCAGTGCAGTCGTCGGCGCGCGCCCGGATCGCCGCGGGGACGTCCGCGCCGGGCGCCGGGGCCTTCGGGCGGGGCGTGCACGTCAGGTAGTGCCACGCCGACTCCACCAGTGCCGTCCTGGCGAGCCGGTTGCCCGTCTTGGTTATCCCGCCGCGCCGCTCGGTCTCGCCGCTCGAGCGCTCCGACGGGACCAGCCCGCACCAGCTCGCGAAGGCCGGGGCCGTCCGGAACCTCGTGAAGGAGCCCGCCTCGGCTGCGAGCCTGAAGGCCGTCAGGGTGTCGATTCCCTTGATGCAGGAGAGCGCCTCGACGGCCGGGCGCCACCGGTCGGTCCGGGCGAGGGCGAGCACCTTCTTCTCGAGCTGCCGGCGGTCCGACTCCGCGCACCTCGCGGCCGTGACGTAGTACTCGAGCACGTCGCGCTGGGGCCCCTCGAGCCTGATCCCGGATATCCACCTCCAGTGGGCGCGCGTCCAGGATCCCTTCCTCGTCCCGTCGGCGTTGCGCTCGTCCCAGACGTGGCCCAGCCTGATCAGGAACATGTTGAGGCGCTGCCTGGCGCGGCGGTACTCCGCCGTGGCGTCGTCGAGAGCGCGGTCGAGGTCCCGGGCGGCCTCGACGGCCGCATCGGGCAGCGGGACCTCCACGATGTTGTGGGTGGCGAGCATGCGGGCGATGAACTCGGCGTCGCGCCGGTCGTTCTTGCGGCGCGCGTCCGCCGCGGGCCTCTGCATCTTGGAGACGGCGGCCACGGCGCAGTCGAGCCCGAGGGCGCGCAGCTCGCGCGCCATGTGGAAGCCGGTGGGGCCGCTCTCGTAGCAGGCCCTGGGCTCCTCGAACCCGAGCGCCCACTCGGCGATCTCGGCGGCGTCGGTGCCGAAGTCGCGGTGCACCACCTCGCCGGTGAAGGGGTTGAACGCCGCCGCGGCGACCGATCGCGCGTGGACGTCCAGCCCGATGGAGGTAACATGGGGCATGGGATGCCTCCTCCCCGCAGGTGCGGTAAGGGCTACCGCACGGGCCGATACTCAAAGCCCATTGTGGCACCCTGAGCCCGCGGAAAGAAGCTGCGCCGCGGGGGAGGCGACCCAAATGGCTTTCTCATATCGTCTTGGTGAAAGGCTATGTTAACCCGCCGTTTGCACGTCCGGCTCCAGATGGAACTC
>CALGZY010000026.1 GCA_937934355.1 uncultured Collinsella sp.
GTACGCGACCGACGATTGAACGTCAGATTGCCGCTTAGGGGCGTTTGCAGCGTCGGTAGGTTACGGCGTTCTACGAACGCCGTAACCTACAGCGCATCAGCGCAGCGCTTACAGATATGCGCGTGGCCGTTGTACTCGCCGACGGTGGTGCGGTAGTTCCAGCAACGGTCGCAGCACTCGCCCTCGGCAGCATCAATGCAGACGGAAAGCTCTTCGCCCTGGGTCAGCTCAACATCGGAGACGATGTAGAACTCGGCCAGGTCGACCGCTTTGTCACCAGTCAGCAGCGCGTACATCTCGGCGGGAACGACCGCCTTGACGCGAACCTGCTGGCTCTTGGTGAAGGTGCCGGCAGAACGGGCATCCTCAAGGGCCTTGGTCACGGCGCTACGGAGCTCAAGAGAAGCCTCGAGCACGCCCTCGAACTCATTGGCCTCGTCGACCGTGATGGGCGACTTGTACCAATCGAGCAGCGCGGCGTACTTCTGGTGATCGACGCAGCCAGCGGGCGCATATGCCATGGCCTCGTCAACCGTGTAGGACAGGATCGGCTGCAGGTCGCGCATGAGCATCGAGAAGAGCTCGGCCAGCACGGTCTGGGCGCTGCGACGCTCGAGCGAGCCGGGCTTGTCGCAGTACAGACGGTCCTTCAGGGCGTCGAGGTACACGTTGGAGAGCTCGGTAACCACGAAGTCATAAAGCGCACGGTAGGCGCGCGGGAACTCGTAGCTGGCGTAGGCGTCGTCGACCTCGGCCTGAACCTGAGTCAGGCGGGCAACCATGAGCTTATCGAGCGGCAGCAGGTCGGCAAAGGCGACGCCGTCGGTCTCGGGCTCAAACTGACCCTCGAGCTCGGAGAGCAGGAAGCGCAGCGTGTTGCGGAAACGACGGTAGGCATCGGACGTACGGGCAAGGATCTCGTGGTCGATAGACACGTCGGAGCTGGTATCGACGGATGCAACCCACAGACGGATGATGTCGGCGCCCATCTCGTCGCAGACCTTGTTGGGGTCGATGACGTTGCCGAGCGACTTGGACATCTTGCGACCCTGGCCGTCGAGCGTGAAGCCCTGCGAGACGACCGCCTTGTACGGAGCGTGGCCGTTGGCGCCCACCGAAGTGAGCAGCGAGCTCTGGAACCAACCGCGGTGCTGGTCGGAGCCCTCGAGGTACACGTCCGCCGGGTACTCAAGCTCGGGGCGATACTCGCAGACGGCCTTCCAGGAAACGCCGGAGTCCCACCACACGTCGAGGATGTCCTTATCGGCCTTGAGGTGATGGCCGCCGCACTTGGGGCAGACGCAGGCCTCGCCCAGGTAGCTCTCGGGAGCGTCGGTGAACCAGGCGTCGGAGCCCTTCTCGTGGAAGAGCTTGATGACGGCGTCGAGCGTGGCGTCGTTCATAACCTTCTCGCCGCAGTCGGCGCAGGTGTAGCTGGGGATAGGCACGCCCCAGTTGCGCTGACGGCTGATGCACCAGTCGGGACGCTGCTCGACCATGGCGCCAATGCGGTTGGCGGCATGGGCCGGATACCACTTGACGTTCTCGCGGACCTCCTTGCCAGCCTGCTCGCGCAAACCGGTCTTGTCCATCGAGACGAACCACTGGTCGGTAGCACGGAAGAGCACCGGGTGCTTGCAGCGCCAGCAGTGCGGATAGCTGTGCGTGATCTTCTTCTCGAGGACCAGGGTGCCGCGCTCGCGCAGGAACTCGATGATGTGCGGGTTGGCCTCGTCGGTGTCCATACCGCTGAAGGGGCCACCGGTACCAAACTCCTCGCCGGTGTAGAACTTGCCGTCGTCATCGACCGGCATGCAGATGTCGGTGATGCCCTCCTTGAGGCAGGCAAAGTAGTCGTCGACGCCGTGGCCGGGCGAGTTGTGGACGATACCGGTACCGTCATCGACACCGACGTAATCGGCCAGCAGCGCCACACCCTCGACACCGTCAAAGATCGGCTGCTTGTAGTGGATGTGGTGGAAGGTCTCGGCGGGAACCACATAGGGCTTGCCGTCAACCATAACCGGGGTGTAATCCCAGCCAAACTCCTCGCAGCACTTGGGAGCCAAGTCCTCAAGCATGACCTCGGCACGGCCATCATGCTCAACGGCGACATAGGCGGCGCCGGGCTTGAGGGAAACTGCCTGGTCGGAGGGGATGGTCCACGGCGTAGTCGTCCAGATGATGAAGTCAACCGGGCCGTCGAAGTTCTCGAGGCCGGCGGGCTTGGAGGTCATCTCAAAGCGCACGAAGATGGAGGGGCTCGTCTCGTCGGAGTACTCAATCTCGGCCTCAGCGAGTGCGGTGTGGCAGTGCTTGCACCAATGGACGGGCTTGTGACCGCGATAGATCATACCCTTATCGAACATGGCCTTGAAGACCTCGATGTCGGCAGCGTCATGCTGGTGATAGAGCGTCAGGTAGGGGTTGTCCCAGTCGCCAAGCACGCCCAGGCGACGGAAGCCGGCCTTCTGCAGCTCGATGTTCTCGACAGCGAACTTGTTGCAAAGCTCGCGGATCTTAGCCGTGGAGGTCTGGTTGAACTTCTCGGTGCCGAGCTTCTCCTCGACCTTATGCTCGATCGGCTGGCCATGGCAGTCCCAACCGGGAACATAGGGAACCTCATAGCCCTGCATCATCCAGTAACGGTTGATCATGTCCTTGGAGATCTTGTTCATGGCGTGGCCGATGTGGATCGGGCCGTTGGCGTACGGAGGGCCGTCGTGCAGCACGAACTTCTTGTGACCCTCGTTCTTCTTCAGAACCTGCTCGTAGACCTTGTTGTCCTGCCAGTCCTTGAGTCGCTTGGGCTCGGACTTGGAAAGACCGGCACGCATGGGAAAACCGGTCTTGGGCAGATTCATCGTCTGCTTGTACTCGTTTGCCACGGTACCCCTTTCATGTCGTGGGCGCGCACGCCCGTTGGGCACCAAAAAAGCGCCCGTCCCTACAAGCTGGGACGAAGCGCCACAAAACGGACTGTACGCCCGCAAAAGCTCTTCGTTTAACCACCCAGCTTAGATGCCCTCGCCCGCGTATTCGCGCGCTCGCATCCGTTACTCGGCTGGCCTGTATCGACGACCATCTCGGCGATATCTACTAAGACGAGCCTGTGCGACGCGTCCGTTGGGACCGCAGCTCCGGGGTGATTTTCATCGGTCGCATGCACGGGTTCTCAGCGCTCCCCGCTCTCTGTAACATGCGGACGGCCGACTACTCGTCCCCATCAACGCTTATGCGGAGTATGCTAGCACGTTCCGCGCCGGCGAAAAACCCTAAACACTGGTTTTATACGTTCGAAATTTCTTGCGGCCGTGGATCTTCTCTTGGAGCAAAATACCTGTAAGCACTTTATCGAGCGAAAGAAGGCTGCCATGCGCACAATCGGAATGAGTGATTACACCGTCGGCGAAGACTGCTTTGACGAGCTGCCCGCCACACTGACGGAGTACGGCGCGAAGAAGGTCGCCATCATTGGCGGCAAACGAGCCCTGACTGCCGCGCTGCCCGGCATTGAGGCCGCACTTGCGAATACGGACGTCGAGATTCTGGAGACGCGCGTCTACGGCGCCAACAGTACGCGCGCCAATATCGCCAAGGTCGTGAACTCCCCCGCTTGCCAGCAGGCAGACGTGCTTATCGCCTGTGGCGGCGGCAAGGCACTCGACACCGTCAAGACAGCGGCCATCGAGCTCAAGAAGATCGTCTTTACCGTACCGACGATTTGCTCCAACTGCTCCGCTGCAACCGCCATTGCCGTCGTGTACAACGACGATGGCTCGCTCGAGGGCTATTCGTACCCCAACCGACCGGCACACATCTTCATCAACCCCAAGATCATCGCCGAGGCACCGGCAGAGTACTTCTGGGCCGGCGTGGGCGATGCCCTGTCTAAGCAGCCCGAGGTCGAGTACGCCACGAGCGCCGGTAATTTGGAGCACACCGCCGGTCTTGGCCTGGCACTCGCCCACACCTGCTCCGAGCCGCTGTTTACCTATGGCGTCCAGGGTCTTGAGGACGTGCGCCAAGACCTGTCGACCGAGGCCGTAAAGCAGATCGCACTCGACATCGTGGTCAACACGGGCTATGTCTCGAACCTGACCAACCAAAACGATTACTACTACAACTCGAGCGTGGCGCACGCGTTCTACAACGCCACCTGCAGCATTCCGCGCGAGGGCTCCTACCTACACGGCGAGGTCGTGAGCCTGGGCGTGCTGGTGCTGTTTGCCTATACGGGCGATACCGAGAACCTTGAGCGCTACGCCGCCTTTAACAAGCAGATGGGGCTGCCCGCGACGCTGGAGCAGGTCGGCCTTACCGAGGCCGACATCCCGGCGCTGTGTGAGTATGCCCACGCCACCAACGAGTGGAAGCAGGGTAACCCGGAGCCCTTCACCGACGAGAAGTTTGCCGCCGCCATCAAGGCCGCCAACGCCTACGGCCATTCTATCCTGGCCTAACCGACCAAAACCGCCACAAAGGGGACAATACCTTTGTGGCGGTTTTTTATGGCTCTGTTAGACCAGGATTGACATTCCGCCCCGTCATCTTCTTGCGATTGCACA
>CALGZY010000027.1 GCA_937934355.1 uncultured Collinsella sp.
ATCGCAGAAAAATGTTTCCGCAGGGTTAAAGCGTATCAAGCGCTCAAAAAACGTGTGCGAACAGGCAGTTACGAACGAGCGGCTAGCGCGAGGTCGAGGCGCGGTGTTCGATGTGACCGGGGATCTCGATGCGTTTGGGCGCGAGCTTTGCGGCCTCGCCCACCGTGGTGGTGACGACGTCGATGCGCTCGGACAGGCGCTCGACCACGCGCTCGGCTATGGTGAGGGTGTCTTGCGCGGCCGTGGTGACGCCGCCAAAGAGCACGTGGTTCCAAGGGTAGTCGTCAAACGTCGCGATCTTGAGGCCAGCCGGCAACGACGGTCCCAACTGTGCCAGTGCCTCGGTCAGGCGCAGAAAGACCAGGCCGTTGACGGCAATGAGGCCGAGCTTTTTACCTGCATAGCCGCGGATGGTCTCGTCCAAACGGCCAACGCCCGTGGCACCGCCATCGGCCAGGGTGACGACCTCGCCCGCAAGGCCGCGGCGCGAAAGCTCGTCGGCAAAGGCCTCGGCGCGCTCTCGACGCACGGGGCTGTCGTCGCTTGCCTCGGTGAGCAGGCACAGGCGCTCGCTACCAGCGGCGGCCAAGGCGTCTACCAAGCCGGCGACCAGCTCACGGTTGTTAGATGTCACCAGATCGATGCCACCGTCGGCAACATCGCGGTCGAGCAGCACGACGGGCAGGCGTCCCGCGGCCGCGGCGATTGCCTCGTCGTTACCGCCGCAGGTATTGACGACCAGGCCGTCCACGCCGGCATCGATAAGTCTGGTGAGCGACTCTGCTTCCTTTGTGGGGTCGTTGCCGCTAATGGCCGTCATGAGCGAGCAGCCGCGCGCGGCGGCGCTGGCGGAAAGTCCTTCGAGCATGGCGCTAGAGAACGGATTGGCGATATCGGCCAAGATCACGCCGATGAGATTGGTGCGCGAGCTGCGCAGATTGCGTGCGGCGGCACGCGGGCGATAGCCGGTACGCTCGATAACCGCCGCGATGCGAGCACGGGTTTCCTCGGTCATTTGCCCGGGACGGTTGTTGAGATAGCGCGAGACCGTGGCTGGGCTCACGCCCGCCTCGGCGGCAATGTCCTTGATTCTCATCTGCGCCATAGCGCACCCCGTTTCCCAATGTCGGCAGTCTGAGCCATTTTAGGCATTTTTTTAAAAATCTCGCTTGCAAAACGCTGTAGGTGAGTATACTACAACTCGAAACGAAACCGATTTCGTAAACCGATTTCGGCAAGCGTTGGCACGGAGGTGTAAAGACGCACCCTACCGTCTTGGCACCTGCGTGCCAACGCCATATCAAAGGTGTACGCACGAGCAAGAAGGAGCTACGCGACCATGGGTAAAACGGTTCTTACCTTCGGCGAGATCATGATGAGGCTCTCGCCCAAAGACCATCTGCGCATTGAGCAGGCGACCGAGTTTGATGTCCGCTACGGCGGCGCCGAGGCAAACACCGCGCTTTCCCTGGCCTACCAGGGCGACAAGGCCGCTTACGTCTCCGTTGTCCCGGCCAACCGTCTGGGCGAGTGCGCTCTGCGTTCGTTGAAGGTCTACGACGTCGACACCACGCGCGTCGTGCGTCGGGGCGATCGCCTGGGCTCCTATGTCTTTGAGGTCGGTGCCTCGCAGCGCGGCAACGGCTGCGTCTACGACCGCAAGTTCTCTGCCATCAACATGGCCAAGCGCGATGTTTTTGACTGGGACGAGATCCTCAAGGGCATCGATGTCTTCTACTTCTCCGGCGTGACCCCCGCCGTCTCCGACGAGATGGCCGCCGCCTGCAAGGAGGCGCTCGCCGTCTGCCGCGCCAAGGGCATCACCACCGTGTGCGACGTCAACTATCGCGGCAAGATGTGGTCGCCCGAGAAGTCGCAGGCCACCATGAAGGAACTCCTACCGCTCGTCGACGTCTGCATCGCCAACGAGGAGGACGCGCGCGACGTATTCGGCATTTCGGCCAAAAACACGGATATTACGGCCGGAAAGCTCGACTGGAACGGCTATCGGTCGGTCGCGGAGCAGCTGACGGCGCAGTTCGGCTTCAGGGCCGTGGCGATCACGCTGCGCGGCTCCATTTCCGCCAGCGACAACGACTGGGCGGGCATGCTGTACACGGGCGGCGAGAGCTATTTTTCGCGGAATTACCGCGTGCACATCGTCGACCGCGTGGGCGGCGGCGACAGCTTCGGCGCGGGCTTGATTTACGCGCTGCGCGAGAAAATGCCGCCGCAGGAGGCGATTGATTTCGCCGTGGCCGCG
>CALGZY010000028.1 GCA_937934355.1 uncultured Collinsella sp.
TCGGGCAGCCATATCCAAGGCGCGACAGGCTGTAGAAGAGTTGAGCGGCAATCATACTCTGCCGCTCGAAGAGGACAGCCTTGCCGAGGCATGTCGCGGGGAGCTTGAAAAGCGCCGCGATAGCTTGGCGAGTCTCCTTTCGGTCAAGTACCAGCGTAACCCCGATTACCCGGGCTATAAGGAGGTTGTGAATGCAAAGAACCTTATCGAGGGCCTATTGCAGAGCGGCCGCGATGCCGTCGACCTAATTATGGCGATCGCCGCAAAAGAGAACGAGCTGCGAGATGCGGCTGAAGATCTCGAGGATATTGACGAGTTTTTCGACAGCAAGGTGACTGTATTCGACGGTGCCTGCGAGATATTCAAGCAAATGGAGAGTGAGCGCGATTATTTTGAGGGCGCTTCGGAAACGCTGGATGCGCTTTCTGTCATTAGGGAAGCAGTTAAGCAGCCGAGTCTGAGTCTGCAGTTCCAAAAGCTATCCGAGGCAAACCTAAGGGTGAGGGCTGCCTACAAGGAGCTTTTGGACCAAAAGCGCATCTCCATGCTCAATTCTGTTGAAGAGCGCTATGGGGATATCGAAGTGTATGCCCAAAACAAGGGCGTTGCGCTGGCTCGCATCGGGGAGTCGCACAGCGCTCGAAAAGATGAGGTGCATAATGCGGCAACGCTGACCGCCCTGGATGCCGTGCCCGTCAAGCTCGATCGTGCTCAGACGACTCTGTACAAAATGATTGACGATGCCTATGAAGAGGCGAATCGTCCCAAACGGGCAAATACGAGTGTGACGGTAACGACCGATCATTCGGGGGTCACCGCGCCTGGCCTGACGAATGAGCCCCAATCTGCACCGGCACCTAGATGACGTGTCAAATCGGTGAGCCGCAGCATGGTCTTTAGGCCGTTGGAGCTGAACTCACAGCAGCAGATCGATGAGTACTTGGATGCCGCGCGCAAAGAGCTGCTGCGTAGCCTTGAGGGTAATGACGCCATCCGTTTGGGCTAAGGGAGAAACATGGATACGAAAGAGCTCGAAAAATTTTGCCCTTGGGCACGCATCCGCTTAATTGATGAGGTACGTCAGCGTTGCTATGCCTACGGGCTCGACGATGCGGGGCGTGAAGAATTCGATCGCGATGCAACCATTGTTAAAGGCACGGTGCTCTCTGCGCTCGAGCGTTCGCAACGTTCGGAGCTATATCGCCGCATAGAGCATGACGGCTATGCGCGCTTTTGCGAGGAAATGGCCTATACCTGGTTCAATCGCTTTGCTGCAATACGCTATATGGAAGTGCGAGGCTATCTGCCCTGTGGCGTGCGCATGCTAAGTTCATATTGTGAAACCTCGGAGTACGATAGTTTTTCGCCAGACTGCTTGCGTATGCCGACGGAGCTTGATCTGCCGGGCTTAGAGCGCGATTGCGTGTTTGATCTTGTCGCTGCGGCAGATGATGAGGCGCTGTTCCGTCTCATTTTGGTGGCGCAGATGAACGAACTCGCCGAGTGCTTGCCCGCCATCTTTGGCCGCGTGGGCACAGCGGATGCATTACTGCTTCCGACAAGGCTTTTGGACCGCGGTGAAGAAGGCGTACTGTGCGCTCTAGTCGAACGGGTTGAGCGCAGCACGTGGGAAAACGTCGAGTCCTTGGGTTGGATGTATCAGTTCTACAATTCCGAGGTCAAAGACGCGTTCTTTAAATCTAAGGCCAAGGAGACGCCGGACACCATCGGTCCGGCAACCCAGCTGTTCACGCCTGACTGGATCGTGCGCTACATGGTGCAGAACTCGCTGGGGCGTTTGTGGATGCTGAACAACCCGGGAAGTCCCCTGCGTGATGAAATGGAGTACTACATCGAGCCCGATGCGGAGCATGAGGACTTCATTAAAATCGAGAGTCCCGAGGATATTTCGCTGTGCGACCCGGCTTGTGGATCGGGCCATATTCTCGTTTACGCCTTTGAACTTTTGGCAAAGATGTATTTAGAGCGCGAATACCGTATGCGCGACATTCCCGGACTCATTCTATCCAAGAACCTCCATGGTATGGAAATTGACCCTCGCGCCGCCCAGATCGCAGGGTTGGCGCTGGCTATGTGTGCCCGAGAGATGGATAGGCGTTTCTTTGGCCGTGGGGTTCAGGCGGATATTGCCGTGCTGGAGTCGGTTGTGCTGGAGGAGGATGACATTCCACATGGCGCCGCGCTTGCCAAGAAGAAGAATCTGGTGGACGCTCTGGCGCACCTAGACGAGGTGGGTTCGCTGCTTGTTCCAAGTGAGGGCGACCTTGCCGCACTGCGTGAGGCGATCGAACTCATCGGCACCGATGGTCTGTTTGACAGTAATTCTAAAAATAAACTGGAATGTGCTTCTAAGACCTGCGAGACCCTGGCCCGCCGCCACGACTGCGTGGTGGCCAACCCGCCCTACATGGGCAGCTCCAGCTTCGGCCCCTTCATGTCCAAGTGGGTCAAGAAGAGCTACCCCGACGTCAAGAGCGACCTGTTCTCCAGCTTTGTCGTCCGCATGTTCAATCTCGCCAAAGACCACGGCGAGTGCGGCGTCATGTCGCCTTTCGTCTGGATGTTCATCGGAAGCTACGAGAAGCTCCGCAATGAGGTTATCGACAACAGAACGCTGACTTCTCTCATCCAGCTTGAGTACTCGGGCTTCGCTGGCGCGACTGTGCCTATCTGTACCTACACGTTCCACAACTCATTCATCAAGGGCTACAAGGGCGGCTATGTGCGCCTTTCTGACTTTGTTGGCGCGGCCGTCCAGGCCCCCAAGGCCCTCGAGGCGATCCGAAACCCCGACTGCGGCTGGTTCTACCGCCGCGACGCCGAGACCTTCAAGCAGATCCCCGGCACCCCCATCGCCTACTGGGCCAGCGATGGTTTAATCAATGCCTTTTCAACGCGCGATGGTCTTCGCAGCTATGCGCGCCCCACCGCGGGTATTCGAACGGGGGATAACGACCGCTTTCTCCGATTTGCGTGGGAGGTGTCTTTCAAAAAAATTGGAACACATCTTCATGATCGCATTCAGGCAAAAGAGTCGGGATGTAAATGGTTCCCCGCAAATAAGGGCGGATTATATCGAAAATGGTTTGGGAACCTTGACTACGTTATTAACTGGGAAAACGACGGTGAGGTGCTTTCTTCATTCCCTGGATGCGATAACGCTGGCGTTAAGTTCTTTTTCAGAGCTGGCGTAACATGGGGAACCATATCGTCCGGCTCTCTTTCGGTAAGGTATTGCGATCCCGGGGTTATTTCGGAGCACTGTGGCTCAATGTGCTTCTCTGAGTCCAATGATGTTCTTCTTTGCATCGCTGGTCTTTTAAATTCCTCGGTATCTGATGCTTTTCACCAGTTCCTTTCTCCTACCCTTGCTTTCCGAGAGGCGGCTATCGGAAACACCCCTCTCGATGAGTGCGGAATTTGCCCGGAGGTCTCCACAACAGTGAATCAGTGCATCAAGGAATCGAAAAACGATTGGGACTCGTTTGAAACCTCCTGGGATTTCAAACGCCATCCGTTGGTGTAGGTGGCAAATGTCTACGGATCGGTTTAATAGGCTTAAAGACAATTTGTCTCGAGTTGACAGCCTTCTCGCTCTTTATGAAATTTTACAAAAGGAAGAAGCCAGACGTCTGGTTAGTAGCAAGCAAGATGCACGTTCTGCTGACATATTGAGAGCTGCCGTTGTTCTACTTCACGGATCCCAGGAAGAATATGTTCGGGGGATGCTATCCGATTGGTTGTTCGATAGGGCGGATTCAAAAGAACTCGAAGGCATTTCGTTGCCTGGTTATGCTCAAAAAAGAGCTCAGAAATTTACGCTTAGGGATTTGGCTCAATATAAGAATGAACAGGTTTCAGATTTGATTCAATCGTCAATCGAATCACAGCTTTCATTGGTCTCTTTTAACCAATACTCGGAGATATGCAGCTGGCTCTCAAAAAACGGGATTTCGCTAACTCAGTTTAAGAGTCAATCATTAATTGAGAACCTGATAAAACGTCGACACAAAATAGTTCATGAAGTCGATTTAAACAAGAAGACTGATAAGACCGAGAGTATTAAGGCTAGTACGGTCAGATCGTGGCGAGAAGCGGTTGAGAACATGCTTCGAATTGTAGATGAACAAATTGAGGGATGGGACGCTTCGTGATGCGTGCCCTGAGTTCGTTTGTATTAATCACAAGCGAGAGGCGCATAATATGCGATTTATTCGGCTTCCATCTGCAATCAAGGCTTCAATTCGTTGCCCCTTGAGTACGGTTTTCGGGTCATTATTAGAGAAGGACTATCATGGCCACTTTACTTCAAGATAAATACGAGGCGCGCAAGGCCGAGGTCAATGCTCGCTTTGAGCGGCTTCGCGCCAATGAGGAGGAACTCAACCGAATCTTCGCCAAGATTTATAACATGGAGGACGAGGTGCCTATCGAGGTCGAGGACAAGTACGTCTCGGTGGCGCGCATCTTCGACAGCGCCGATGAGATTCCCGAGAGCTATAAGGGCAACAAGTATGTGCGCACCAAGCGCGACGAGATTGTCTCGCTCATAAGCTATGCCGTGGGCTGCATGTTCGGCCGCTATTCGCTGGATGTGGACGGGCTTGTCCTGGCCGATCAGGGTGCCACGGTCGACGACTATCTGGCCAAGATGCCCGATTCCGACCATGTGACCTTTATGCCCGATGGCGACAACGTGCTGCCTATCACCGATGACGAATACTTTGACGACGACATCGTGCGTTACTTTATCGACTTTGTGCGCACCGTGTATGGCGAGGAGACGCTCGAGCAGAACCTGTCCTTTATTGCTGAGGCGCTCGGCGGCAAGGGCACTTCGCGTGAGGTGATTCGCACTTACTTTTTGAAGGACTTCTTTAAGGACCACTGCCAGACCTACAAGAAGCGTCCCATCTACTGGCTGTTCGACTCGGGCAAGAAGGGTGGCTTTAGGGCGTTGGTCTACATGCATCGCTACCGCCCTGATTTGTTGGCGCTGATTCGTACGAGTTATATCCATCCTCAGCAAGAACGTTACCGCAATCGCCTGATGTGGATTGCCGACCAGATGGAGGTGAGCGTAAGCCGTGATCGCGCTCGTCTCACTAAGGAGCAAAAGCGCATAAGCGACCAAGCTGCCGAGCTCGTGAGCTACGAGGAGAAGGTCCACCACCTTGCAGACCAAATGATTGAGATTGATTTGGATGACGGCGTTAAGGCCAATTACGCCAAGTTCCAGGACGTTCTCGCCAAAATCAAATAGTCGTCTGCGCGCTAGAAGTCGAAAGAGCCGCTATGGGAGCATTGGTAAACAACAATCAGATCATTCGAATCGATAGCAATCTTCTGCTCGATTCAACCATGTGCGATGCGTACATGGACGGTTCCTACTTATGCTTGACCCCCAATGAGTTCAACATCTTGTTTTGCATGGCTCAAAAACCGGGTCATGCATTTTCTCGCCAAGAGCTGTTTGCTGCGGCATTTGGCCACGATGACCCTAAGTCACATCGAGTGCTCGATAGCCATATCAAGAACATTCGCAAGAAATTGAAAGAAGATGCCCGCAACGCTCGTTGGCTTAAGGGCGTTCACGGTTATGGCTATCGTCTCGATTTTGCTCCGGGATTTGAGCCTGAGGCGAGCATTGGTGAGGGCGGGCGTGTATTTCGTTCTGCGCATGGCGACCGTGTGCTTGTCGTTGACTCTGAGAACCGTATTGTTCAGCTCGATGGCGAGGAGCTTGCGCTTACGCCAATTGAATATAGTGTCTTGAATGTACTTACGGCTAGGTCAAGCGTTGAGATTTCAAATGAGGAACTGTCGCAGATCTCGATGGGCGTTGGCTTCGCTGAATCGAATAGAGCTCTTGCTTCGCATGTTAAAAACCTCCGTAAGAAGCTGGGAGATGAAGTAAAGAATCCCCTTTGGATTAAAACGGTGCATGGTTTTGGCTATCGGTTCCTGGGTGTCGATGAGACCCCCGCGCCATGCGAAGAACAAATGCTGGATGACTCTCTGATCGAGCTCTCCGAACAGCTGCAAATGGCATTTGATACAACGTCCGGTTCCATTCTTTTATGGCATGACGTTGGCGGTGCATACGCGGATGTTGTTGAGCGGCTATTGTTGCCCGACGATGTTGTGTTGATTCGCGAGGATATGGCCGGCAAATTCGATACGATTCGAGCTATTAACGAACTCGGCTTCGATGAACGAGCGCTGTTCTATCGGTCATCACCGTGCGTTGTCGATGCGAACGATTGGTTTGCGGACGTTGAAGCGAGTGCTGAGAGCTTTGTCC
>CALGZY010000029.1 GCA_937934355.1 uncultured Collinsella sp.
CCAAAGTCCTCCAGGCAGTCATCGACCTCAAAGACGTAATCGATATCAAAGTCGCAGGCATCATGTGCTAGGCGCGCCTCAAAGCGCATGCCCTCGGATAACAGCTGATAGGCAGGGACCTGCGAAGCGGCATCGCCCAAGCAGGCGCGCAGGGTACGCTCCCCCGTCTTGCCAAAATCGAGCGCATGGCGAGCGCTCGGGTTCGTGGCCATCAGTACGTCCTTACGGGCAGTCTGAGACCATTGAACGGCATTGACGAGCGCGACCTCCTCGCCCGCGAGAATCTCGGGGACGGTCTCAGTAAACTGATTCCAGCGGGACTTACTGCTCGAAAGCATGGTGCCAACAAGCACCACAAAGCCGAGCTTGAGGTCCTCGGGGTCCGCCTCGCGAACAAGGTCGAGGTCACACACGACCAAGCCCGGTTCGGGACGGAACGCGATAGCGGGAAGCGCATTGGCCGACGAGGCGACGAGCGGCTTCATGGTCGTCGCGACCGTGAGCATGGCGTCAAAGGTCGTCGGCAACAGCGCGCACTCGGTTCGGCCGCACCACTGGTTGGCGCACCAGCTAACAACCGAGCAGGTTGCGGCATCGCCAACGGCGACAACCAGATCGTCGCAGGTAACGCCGTTGGCAGACAGGGCGCCAAAGATAGCATCAGCATCGGCCAGCGTGGCACCAGCAGACGAAACCTCGAGGACGAGCAGCGACACGGCAAAACCGGCGTCGACCAGCGCATGCTCGACGACTTCACCAAAACGCTCAGATGTGGCGGTGTTCCAAACGACCATCGCGCGCTTAGGCTTGCCCACGGCCGAGGCAAACATACGCGACAGTTCATCGAACGCGCCCAATCCGACGCGGACATCGACGCTGCGGTTTTGGAAATTGATCAGTTGACGGCGAATCATAGCAGCCCACGCTCCAAAAGCATCTCGGCACAAAGGTAGGAAACGTCCTCGAAGGACTTGTTGCGAATATCAAGGGTAAGGTCGGCGGCCTGGCGATACAGCGGACGGCGATGCTCAAACAGGCGCGCGGCATGCTCGGGAGAGCGAAAATCGGGGCGCGTGTCGGACCGACGAATCTGGCGAATCGAATCCTCGAAGTCACCCTCGAGGTACACGCACGTACCCATTTCGTGCATCAGCTCAATATTCACCGGCGTCTCGACAATGCCGCCCCCGCACGAAACCAACAGGCTGCGCTCACTTTGGAGCGAACGGAGCGCCGAGGTCTCGAGCTCGCGAAAACGATCCTCGCCCTCGGTCTCAAAAATCTCGGTTACCGACTTGCCGCAACGGCGCACGACCAGGCGATCGGTATCGATAAAAAGCCGCTTGAACATAGTGCCGACGTTGCGCGCGAGCGTCGATTTGCCCGCGCCCAAAAAGCCGATAAAGAAGATATGATCGCAGCCGTGTTTGGTGTGCTGGGACATAGCGAGACCTATTCCTCGCAGGGAAGGTCGCGAAGGGCCCGGCGCTCAAAGATACGGAAGATCTGCGTATACCACAGGTCCTGCGTCGCCTGCGGCTTTACCAGGATGGTATCGACGCCGGCGAAGTTGCCGCTCCACACGTCCGTGTAGAGCTGATCACCGATCAGCACCGCCTCGTCGGCCGTGGCGCCGAGGCGCTTAAGACCCGCCTTGAGGGCAAACGGCGCCGGCTTCATGGCGTGGCTTATGGCCTCGAGTCCCAGCTCGCGTGCAGAGCTCATGACCTGGTCGCGATGCCAGTTGTTGGACACCATGCACAGCTTAAAGCCTTTGGCGCGGGCGGCATCGAGCCAAGCGGAAACCGCGGCGGGAACCTGCTCGGTGTCGCGCGGCACCAGGGTGTTATCGCGATCGAGCAGAATGGCGCGTTTGCCGTCGGCCCACAGGGTATTAAGGTCGATGCGATCGACCGAGGCAACGTAACGTTTGGGGCTAAAAATCCTCATGCTAATTCCAAGACTGTTGATGCTCTTCGTAGGTTTGCGAGAAGTACTCCTCGTCCTGCGTAATGTAGAAATACAGGTCATCGGAGTCGGTCGGCTCAAGCGTGGCCTTGAGTGCCTCGAGCGACGGAGAGCAGATGGGCGTGGGTGGCAGACCCTCATGCTTATAGGTGTTATACGGACTATCGCTCTGCAGGTCGTCGGCGGTAACCTCGCCACCGGTGACATACATCATAGTCGCATCGCTATTGAGATAGCGCAGACCGTCGAGCTTGCCGGCAAGGCGGTTGTAGAAAACCGAGGCCACATGCGCACGTTGATCGGCGTTGAGGCCCTCGCGCTCAACGATAGAGGCCAAGTTGACGATGTCGTAGTCGGACATCTCCACACCGTAGCGTTCCTTGATCTTGGCTTCGCAGCTCGCAAAGTCAAGCGACTTGTACTCGGTCTTAAACTGATCGAGCATAGCGCGAATCACGTCATCGGCCGTCGGCGAATCGCCCAGCGAATAGGTCTTGGGGAACAAGAAACCCTCGAGCGAATCGTTGGCGGCGCCCTTAAGGAAGCTATAGTCGTCCACGTAGTTGGAGGCCTTGGCCTGGTTGAGGAAGTCTTCCTTAGAGATGCTGTCGTAGGCCTGGGCCACACGGTCGGCGACTTGATCGACCGTCAGGCCCTCAGGGATAGTCAGCGTATTGGAGCCCGCGTTGGGGCCTTCCATGAGCTGCTGAACAACCTTGGTCGCATCCATGAGTGTGGTGAACGAATAATCACCAGGCTTGAGCGACATATCGGCGTTGAGCTTTTTCACCGCCGCATAGTAATCCTTGGGATTTTCTACGATATGGTTCTCGGAGAGAATCGAAGCGATGCTGTCACCCGAGGCACCATCGGGAATCGTGATAGTAACCTGCTGGCCTGCAACGACTTTCGCACCCTCACCGCCAAAGAAGCCCTTGACGGCTGGCACGACAAAGAAAACGATCGCGACAAGCGCAAGCACGGCAACAACGCCACCGATAATCATAGGCACCGGGGAGCTTTTCTTTTGAGCACCGCGACGAGCATGCGTGTTGTAGCTCGAGCGGGTCGCCGGAGCAACGCCATGCGAACCACGAACGTGATGCGAATGCGATTGGGGGGCCTGCGTTCGCTGGGTAGGTGCCTGCTGCTTAAAGCGGGTGCCGCCTGCAGGCTGGGCCGTACGAGCAGTGGGCTGCTGAACCGCGTGAGAAGCCGAATGCTGAACCGAACGAGCAGAAGGCTGCTGACCCGTCCGTTGAACAGGTTGGGCCGAACGAGAGAAGGACTGCGCCGGGCGCGCGGCAGGCTGAGCTGCGCGCTGCGTCGGCTGTGCCGGACGCTGGCCAGGCTGGGCAGGGCGCGACGCCGGCTGCTGTGTACGATTCGGCTGGCGCGGATCGGAAGCACTAGGCATGCGAAACCTCCTCGTTTTTACGATCGAGCCACGTCTGCAAAAACAGGCTGGCGGCAATCATGTCGATCTTGCCCCTCATCTGCTTTTCGTTGAGTCCCTGCTCGCGCAGGATACGCTTGGCCTCTTGCGAGGACAGACGCTCGTCCTCAAACTCCAACGGAAGATCGAGCTCGTCGGCAATCTTTTGCGCCACAGCGGCAACGCGCTCGGCCTGAGGGCCGGGCTCACCGGCCATGGTCAGGGGACGTCCGCTTACCAGGATGTCGGGCTCATAGTCCTCAACCAGGTAGCGGAACGTCTTGGCCATACCGGTGACCTCGGCAGCCGGAAGCACCTTGACAGGCATCGCCATCTTGCCATCACGGCTCGAGACGGCGATGCCAATCCTGGTCTCCCCTATGTCCAGCGCGAGCGCAACCACAGTGACTTCTTAGATTCTTAGGCGCCGAGCGCGGTCTTAGCGGCCGCGAGGGCATCGGCGATGCCGGCAGCATTCTTGCCACCGGCCTGGGCCATGTTGGGACGACCGCCACCGCGACCGTCGACCAGACCCGCGATCTGCTTGATCACGTTACCGGCGTGGAAACCGGCCTTGACGGCGTCATCAGAGCCGGCAGCGAGCAGGGCCGGAGTGCCCTTCTCAGTCACGCTGGCGACGACACAAGCGACAGGGCCGGCGACCTTCTGATGCACGGTATCCCATACGTTGCGCAGGTCGGCAGCCTCAAGGCCCTGGAGCTCAGCGACAACGAGCTTATAGCCGTCGAGCTCGACGGCGCCCTCGATGGCGCTGGAGATGGCGTCGGAGGAGCCACCGGTCAGAGCCTTTTTGAGCTTATTGGACGTCTCGCGCAGCTCGGCCTGCAGGTTCTCCACACGAGCGGGAACCTCATCCACGCGGCACTTGAGCGCAGCGGCGGCGGCGTCAACGAGTGCCAGGCGGTCGGCCATATAGTCGAGGGCACCCTTAGAGGTCACGGCCTCGATACGGCGGACATTGGAGCCCGTGGAGGACTCGGAAATGATCTTGAACAGGCCGATCTCGGCGGTGTTGGCAGCGTGTGTGCCACCGCAGAGTTCGCGGGAGAACGGCTGGTCCTCAGCGCCCACGGAGACAACGCGGACGACGTCGCCATACTTCTCGCCAAACAGGGCGACAGCGCCGGCAGCCTTAGCCTCGTCGATGCCCATGACACGGGTCACGACCGGCTTGGAAGCGAAGATCTGCTGGTTGACCAAGTCCTCGACAGCCTTGAGCTGCTCGGAGGACAGGGCCTCGAAGTGCGTAAAGTCAAAGCGAAGGTGCTCGGGCGTCACCAGCGAGCCGGCCTGGGAGACGTGCACGCCCAGGACCTGCTTAAGGGCGGCGTCGAGCAGGTGCGTGGCGGTGTGGTTGCGGCGCAGGAAGCCACGGCGCTCGGCGTCGAGCGCGGCGGTAACAGCGGCACCGACAGTCAGCGTGCCATCGGCAACGTGCGCGACGTGGGCATACAGGCCGTTGTGGTTCTTGGTGTCGGCAACGGTCAGAACAACGCCCTCGGCGGAAAGCTTGCCGGCATCACCCTGCTGACCACCCATCTCGGCATAGAACGGGGTGCGGTCGAGCACAACCTCGACGTCCTCGCCGGCGGCAGCGGACTCGACGGACTCGCCGTTGCGCACGATGGCGACAACCTTGGCGCCCTCGATCACATCGTTGTAATAGCCGTCGAACTCGGTCGCGGCGACCTTGTCGGAAAGCTCGACCCACACGTCGTTGAAGCTGCCCCAGGCGTCGCCCTTGGCATTGGCGCGGGCGCGGGCCTTCTGGTCCTCCATGCAGGCAGTGAAGCCGTCCATATCGACGTCGTGACCAGCGGTGCCGGCGATCTCGACGGTCAGATCGATGGGGAAACCAAAGGTGTCGTGCAGCTTAAAGGCGACATCGCCCGGAAGCACGGCGCCCTCGGAAAGCGCTGCCAGAGCCTCGTCCAGATAGACGCGGCCGTTGTCGAGCGTCGTGGAGAAGCGCTCCTCCTCGGAGGCGACGATACCCTTGACGAGCGCAACATTCTTGAGCAGCTCGGGATAGGCCTCGCCCATCTGAGCGTTAACCTCGTCAATGAACTTGGTCAGGAAGGCGCCCTCGATGCCCAGCAGGCGACCGTGGAACACGGCACGACGGAGCAGGCGGCGAAGGACGTACTCGCGACCCTCGTTACCGGGAAGGATGCCGTCCGAGATCATAAAGTCGACGGCACGGGAGTGGTCGGCGATGATACGCAGGGAGCGGCTGGCGCCGGAGTAATCGTCGGCGTCATAGGTCTTGCCGCTGATCTTCTCACCCAGCTTGATGAGATGCTGCATCAGATCGCCGTCGTAATTGGCGGTCTTGTGCTGCATAATGGCGGCCATGCGCTCCAGGCCCATACCCGTATCGAGGTTGCGGTGCGGCAGCTCCGGCATGGAGCCGTCCTCCTGGCGGTCGTACTGGGTAAAGACGAGGTTCCAGAACTCCAGGAAGCGGTCGCAGTCGCAGCCAGGCTTGCAGTCGGGGCCGCCGCAGCCGACCTCCTCGCCCATATCAAAGTAAATCTCGGAGCACGGACCGCAGGGGCCGGTGGGGCCAGCGGCCCAGAAGTTGTCGTCCTCGCCCAGGCGAGAAATGTGATCCTCGGCAACGCCCAGGGAGCGCCACACATCGTGGGTCTCGTCGTCCTCGGTAAAGACGGTGAAGTACAGGCGGTCGAGCGGCAGCTTGAACTCCTTGGTAATGAGCTCAAAGGCCCAAGCGCAGGCCTGCTGCTTGGAGACGCCGCCAAAGGAGAAGTCACCGAGCATCTCGAAGAAGGACAGGTGACGGCCGTCCTCGCCGATGCAATCGATGTCGTTGGTGCGGACGCACTTCTGGCAGGAGATAGCGCCGATCTCCTTCATGGTCTTCTTGCCCTGGTAGTACTCCTT
>CALGZY010000030.1 GCA_937934355.1 uncultured Collinsella sp.
AGGCGCGCGGGTTCTCGATGGAGTAGCGGACGCCCGCTTGGGCGGCGAGGTTCACCACGACGTCGAAGCCGCCCTCGGCGAACAGGCGCTCGATGAGGGCGGCGTCGCACAGGTCGCCGCGAACGAAAGCGAAGCGGCCGTCGGTGTCTACCTCGGCCAGCATGCGCAGGCGCGCTTCCTTGATGCCGGGGTCGTAGTAGCTGTTGAGGTTGTCGAGGCCGACGATCACGTCATCGGTCTCCTCGAGCAGCTTCTTGACGAGGAACGCGCCGATGAAGCCGGCGGCTCCGGTGACGAGGACTTTTCTATCTGCCATTCATACCACCTAGTCTCGTTTAAACAGGTCGCGTGTATAGACCTTGTCCGCCACATCCGCGAGCTCGTCGCTCCAGCGGTTGGCGACGATCACGTCGCAGCCGGCCTTGAAGGCCTCCAGGTCGTGGGTCACCTCGGAGCCGAAGAACTCCGGCGCGTCCAGCGTGGGCTCGTAGACCACCACGGGCACGCCCTTGGCCTTCACGCGCTTCATGACGCCCTGGATGGAGCTCGCGCGGAAGTTGTCGGAGTTCGACTTCATCGTCAGGCGGTAGACGCCAACGACCGGCTTCGGCTTGCCCTCGTACACGCGGTCCCACACCATCTGCAGCACCTCGTCGGCGACGAAGTCCTTGCGCGTGCGGTTGGCGTCGACGATGCCATCAATGAGGTTCTGCGGCACGTCCTTGTTGTTCGCCAGCAGCAAACTGGGCAAATGGCCCACGAATCACCTCAGCGCTTCGGAAAGCCTTTGGATTCTTTCTCGAGTCTCCTCTTGTCCCCGCTTACTGCTCGTTTTACCTTCTTGACATCTTCTTCAGCTGGAAGAGATTCTGGCTTTATGCCGCGTTTTCCCAGCAGTTCACGAACGCCTTCATTGTTTCGAACGTGCTCATCCGTTATTGGAGTTTCACCGTAAAGATCTCGTTCCTCCATATTATGATTAGTCATCTCAGTTGCCAGCTGTTTAGCAGCTATCGTCACCGCCGGCAGATGGTCGGCCATCGGGGCATTGTTGCTTATACCTAGCTTCTTTTTCATCGAGGCCGTCGAATGTCCGCCGAACAAAGCGCAATCGCCTTTTGAACGAACCCTCGCAATGCCTCTTCCGTCAACTCCGCGTTCATACATGTTTGCCGAAAAGACCTTTTCGGTTTCTGTGAGCCCATCGCGCGCAGCTATCCTCGCAATAGCAACCATCCGCTCTTCAATCAGTTCCTGCCTACGGGTCTGCAAAGCAAAGTAGCTTTGCGCAAATGCTATCTCTTCTTTGCGAGGGTCGCCGTTCATCGCTATCAGATAACATGCGTAGCGCGTAAGCATGTAGTCCCGAACCGATCTTTTAGCGCCTTTTCCAGTTTCAATCATTTTGTTGACGCAAACAAAATGATCCTCATCAGGCATTTTGTTTGCGTCAACCGATGCCATAGCTCTTTTGATAGCAAGCTCGAAGTTGCGCCATTCCGTATATCCAAGGAGCTTCTGGATTTCGCGCGCATACCAAAACTCAACGTTCAGCTCTTTGTCGAAATGAGCCAGATCATCAAGAGTAAGCCTACGCTTTTCTATCTCTCTTCCATCCATTTTCTTCCCCCGAACTCCCGAATTGCCGCAATTCCCTCTAATAGTTAAAGCAATAATAGAACAAATGTACGTTATCCCCAAGTACGCTAACGAAAAACACAATGTACGGCACGCCGAGGATGTCGTAGTGGCTTTAGAGGGAAAAGCAGCGGCTACAGCTAAGGGATCGACTGAAACGAGTTCCATATGCCCACCGAGCTCAGACGGCGAGACACACTATTCGAGCCATATCCCCACAAGCCCCAAATGCAGACCCCTTAAACGCGAAAACCGCCTTGCGGCGGTTTTCCACGGACCAAGCCGGACGTACCGTCGCAAGGCTCCATCGCATTGCAAGCAGTAGGGAAGAAACCGAAAACTGTCGATTCCCATCTATAAACTCAGCTTGCTTACGACTAGCTTAAATGACCGCCCGAATCAATCGGCCTCATGTCCCTAATCCCTCTTAAACAAATCCCGCGTGTACACCTTGGCGGCCACATCGGACAGCTCGTCGCTCCAGCGGTTGGCAACGATCAAGTCGCACTTGGCCTTGAACGCG
>CALGZY010000031.1 GCA_937934355.1 uncultured Collinsella sp.
TTGGTGAAAGGCTATGTTAACCCGCCGTTTGCACGTCCGGCTCCAGATGGAACTCGTACTCCGGCTCCATCATCTTCTTCCGGATCTTTTCGTAGCGCCCGTCGTCGAGCTGCTCGCGCATGAGCGACGTCCTGTCCCCGACGCGTGCGGCCTCGCGCAGCCATCTGAACCACATCAGGCAGCTGTGGAGCCTGCGGGTCGATACGCCCTTGAACCTCTCGAGGAAGTGGCCGAGCGAACCCTGCGCTTCAGCATCCTCTGGACCGTGTCCCGCTCGTACCCGGTGAGCCTGCCGTGGGTCCTCGGGACCGCCCTCGCGGCGCCCTTCCCGCCCTTTCCGGACATGGCGTCCTCCGATCTCCCGGGGCCGGCCGATCCGGCCCTCAGGGTATCGGATTCCCAAATTTATCCGTATATGTGCGGATGAATGCGGGAGGCGTTCGGATGAAGTTGTATTCAAGGAAAGAGACTGACCCTTTGTCGCATTCCGTGCGGGTTATATACAGGTATGCCTGCGCACGCTATCATGTATGGGTTAGACCGCAACTATGTACCTCATACGCGAAGGGATGCGCATGTATCTGAAGATCGACATGTTCTAGCTGGGCTTACCCCCGCAGTGGCGCCGCGCGCCCCATCAACTCTGCCGATTTTCGCCTTCACGCACATAAAGGAGTCCCGCCATGCGCGACAAGCTCGAAAAGATCATTAAGGCCTACGAGGAGCTCGAGAAGAAGCTTTCCGACCCGGCCGTCGCCTCCGATATCAAGGAGTTCACGCGTCTCAACAAGGAGTACGCGCACCAGTCCGACCTCATCGCCGCCTCGCGCGAGTACATCGGCGCGCTCGATGACATCGAGGCTGCCAAGGAAATGCTGCACGATACCACCGATGCCGATGAGAAGGAGATGCTCCAGATGGACATCTCCGAAAACGAGGCAAAGCTCCCCCAGCTCGAGGAAGACATCAAGTACATGCTCATCCCGAGCGACCCCAACGACGACAAGAACACCATCGTCGAGATTCGCTCCGCCGCCGGTGGCGACGAGGCGGCCATCTTTGCCGGCGACCTCTACAAGATGTATCAGCGCTTTTGCGAGTCGCGCGGCTGGAAGACTACCGTGCTCGATTCCAGCCCCAGCGAGGCCGGCGGCTTTAAGTCCATTGAGTTCAAGGTCGAGGGCGACCGCGTCTACTCCGTTATGAAGTACGAGTCCGGCGTGCACCGTGTCCAGCGCGTCCCCAAGACCGAGTCCCAGGGCCGCATTCAGACCTCCACGGCTACCGTCGCCGTGCTTCCCGAGGCCGAGGAAATCGACGTCCAGATCAACCAGTCTGACCTGCGCATCGACACCTACTGCGCCTCCGGCCCTGGCGGTCAGTGCGTTAACACCACCTACTCCGCCGTGCGCATCACCCACCTGCCCACCAACACCGTGGTGCAGTCGCAGGAGCAGCGTTCCCAGATCCAGAACCGCGAGGTCTGCATGCAGATGCTGCGCGCCCGTCTGTACGAGATGGAACTCGAGAAGCAGCAGGCCGAGCTCGGTGCCGAGCGCCAGAGCCAGATCGGCCATGGCAACCGTTCCGAGAAGATCCGTACCTACAACCAGCCCCAGGACCGCGTGACCGATCACCGCATCGGCTTCAACTCCACCTACAACGGCGTCCTTCTGGGCGATCAGCTCGGCACCGTGATCGAGGCACTCGCCGCCGCCGAGCGAGCCGAGAAGCTGGCGCAGGCTGTGTAGGTTCCGCCGTTCTACCGAACGGCGGACCAGCCGACGCTGCGCGGGCCGCATTTGGACAATCTGACGTTCAACTTCAAGGGCGCGACCAGAAGGTCAGCGCCCTTTCGTTTCACGTCACCTTGTCTCAAATGCGACCCGCTCGCTGTCCGTCCTCTACCTGCGGCGCTGCCTTGCTCCGGATGCGGTATGCTCAACCTGCGGCGCCTTAGAGGTAGTCATTGGGGACGTTCTTAAATGACTAGGTTGGGCACATTGCTTTGAGATGTTATTTAATCGGCTTTGATGGCCATTAAGCCGGCTACCTGCTCAAAGAAATTAGCGGCATTCATCTGCTATCGAAAATAATGCTCAAAAAATCGTCCAAGAAGTCGCGTGTCATTTTTTGATGCGTCGCGCGTCAAGTGATTTGGCAAGTTCTTGGTTAGATATTGGTCAGTTTTGGGTCAACCTTGCCAAAAGCTTGACGAATGCAGATTTAGACGTCGACGAATGAACACTTCAGGTGGGCTCCAAGCAAAATTCTGGGCTGATTCTCGATAATCGCCTTCAATCGCCCCTTGCCAAGCGCTGGCCTCGCTTACAATCTGCTCCGACATTCGTGCGCCGTTCGGCGCTTAAGAGGGGAGGGCCCCATGGCAAACGAGATTTGGACCATCAAGCGTTGTCTCGAGTGGACCAAGGAGTACCTGGCCGAGCGCGGCGAGGAGCACCCCCGTCTTTCTGCCGAGTGGCTGCTGTGCGCCGCCACGGGCCTGGCGCGTATTGACCTATATATGCGTATGGACGAGACGCTTAACGCGGCCCAGCTCGAGACCATGCATGCGGCCGTTGTCCGCCGCGCTAAGGGCGAGCCGCTGCAATACATCACGGGCAGCACGCAGTTTCGCATGATCGACGTCGCGTGCGCTCCCGGTGTGCTCATTCCGCGCCCCGAAACCGAGATGCTCGTCGAGGAAGTCCTCAATTATCTGGATGCCGAGGTGCTGAGCCCCGAGGCTGCTGCCCGTCAGCGTGTTGAGCTGCCTTGGAACGATGAGGTCGAGGAGGCACGCAAGGCTGAGGCCGCGCTGGCAGACGAACGCGCGACCGCCGAGCGCCGTGCCGCCAACCTGACGGCCGCCGATGAGGCTGCGCTGGGTAGCGACGTGCTCGGCAGCCGTGCCTATGCCGAGGAGCTGGCCGACCGCGAGGCCGAGGAAGCCGCCGCGCAGGCAGCAGAAGCCGAAGTCGCGGAAGCCGCCGAGTCCGAGCTCGACGAATACGGCATCGCCATCGAGGGTGCCGACCAGGAGACGGCTTCAGCTCAGGATGCCGCTTCGCCTGCCCCAGCCGAGCCCCGCATTGCCCGCGTTCTCGAGGTCGGCTGCGGCACGGGCTGCATCTCGCTCTCCCTTGCCTGGGAGCGCCGCGGCCACGTTACCTGCACCGCCACCGATATCGAGCCGCGCGCTATCGATCTGGCCACCAAAAACCGCGACGCGCTCGGTCTCACATCCGATGAGGTCGCCTTTAGCCTCACCAACCTGGTGAGTTCCATTCCCCGCGAAGAGTGGGGCACCTTTGATGTGCTTGTCTCCAATCCGCCCTACATTCCGACCGACGTCATGCGCTCACTGCCGCACGAGGTCAAGGACTTCGAGCCCGACCTGGCGCTTGAGGGCGGCGCCGACGGCCTCGATATCTTCCGCCGCCTGCTCAATGCGGCGCCTTACATGCTGCGCGCCGGCGGCCTGTTTGCCTGCGAGCTCTACGAGGG
>CALGZY010000032.1 GCA_937934355.1 uncultured Collinsella sp.
ATACAGGCAGTCGTAGTAGTCTTGCTGGGAATCGAGCAATACAATGGCTTCTCCCCTGCTAGAGCTAAGGAGCAGGTCCTCGCGCGAAGGGATCGGGGTGCCATCCACGCCAGAAATCACGCGCAGCGCCAGCCCCGATGCGCTGTTATAACGGGTGTCGTCCAGATATTCCTCGACATCAAAAACGTTTTTACCGACCGACACCTTAGCGTTTTCGAAGACCTGCCTAAACATAATCTGCGCGGCCTTGGACGTAATCTTCGTAGCGTCCGGCTGCACGCGCGAAATCTGCTGGGCGATCTCCTGCTCTTCGTCGGTCAGGTACTTATACGTTTCGCCATTACGAGCCACATAGTTTTGGCGCACCAAACGCTCCAAGGACTGCGAAATCTGTTCGCGAACGACAATGCGGTCGGTGCGGACGTCGTCGGTCATTAGGGTGATCAAGTTTTCAACGTTTGCCGGCATGTCCTTATCGACATACAGGATCAAGAAAAGCAGTTTGAGTACCGGAATGTCGCATTCCTCAAGACCCTGCCCCTTTTGGGCGGCATCCGCCGCTCGAAGAACTACACGACGATGATAGTCCTCGAGCGACGTCGAGATCGTATTGTAGAAACGCCAAAGCGGAACCAGGGCATTCTGGTCCTTATCCTCTATGCATCGAGCGGAGTCTTGAAAGCCGCTCAGCATGGAACGTTCGGCACTTGAGCTGTTTTTTCCGGACGCGCCGTGATTGCGCAGCTCGTCCATGATTTTTTGAATGAGCTTAAACTGGTAATCAGCAAACGGATACGTGCTGGCGAAGTCTTCGGCACCCTCGTAGCCAATTAGATCGGCCGCCGCGTCCTTAAAGCTATACAAGTTGTTGAGGACCGCCGAGCGCTCCTGATACTCAGCTTTCAGCAAGTCGTTCGCATCCTGATTTTTCGCCAAAATGCGGCGACGAATAACTTCATCGGCACACGAGCTGCTCAGCGACAAACGCGTATTAAAGCGGTCCTGAATCTTGGAGAAGTCACTGCCCTTAACCTTGGTAATTTGATCAATCGCCTGCTGTCCGGTGACCATAACCCATACACGACCGCCACATTTGGTACCCAGCGCCTCGACAATGCTCTGCAAGTTCAGCATTAGCTCGGTATCGCTCGCGATAAACTGGCTCATCTCGTCGGCCATAAAGATCATGCGATATGGACCGCCGCATTCTTGCTCGCGACGCTTTGTGTATTTAGCAATATCGTCGGTAAGCTGGTCGATTGAAAAATCATTGCTTTCCGTTTTTTCATACCAGCGCTCCGCCTCGTCCTTGCTCATGACGCCCGTGCGACTGAGTGCCTCGATAACGTCGTCGGAGTTAAAGTCGTAGTCCTCGCGGCCATCGATCCAGGGGCTATGATTAATCTCTTCGAATGCGGCACGGAATTCCTGAGTTTTACCGGCGTCGTCAATACGACGCTCCAGGCGAGCGAGCTTGAAATCTGCACCGTAGAACCCACGGCTCTCGTAATACATCTTGGCAAAAATGCGCGCAACCGCGCTGCCATCCTTATTGAGCGGGCTTTTGATGCCCATATTAAAGAGGATGGCGTCGGTCGTCACGCCCGCCGCGCGCTTTGCTTTGTCGGCAAGTTCGGCATCTTCAAAACGCGGGGCAATATACTCAATCGCAGTTTTACCTGCCGCCTCACGGTTCGTGAACAAGTAGCTAAGCATCTTGAGGAAATGGGATTTACCCGAGCCAAACGAACCGCTGATCCACACGCCAACTTTGTCCGTCGGAGCATCGAGGGCCCGAACATACACATCGAAAAGCGTCTTGAAATGGCGGCGAAGCTCGTCGGTCACAACATATTCGCTCAGCTCTTGCCTGACACTGCCGTCATCCTCCTGATCGACCTTAATAACACCGTTAATGTTTCGGTCGATATCGTGCTCAAACATATCTTTAATCTTCATGGGAATGCCTTTCGATGACCGGAAACGTTTTTAGAGTTGGTTAAACGCGCGATAGTAGTTGCCGTCGGCAATCGTGCCAAACAGCTTTAACTGCTGCCCGTCATAGGTGCCGGGGTAAAACAAAACGACGGGGATATCGGAAAATACCGGTTGAATAGACTCGAGAATGATGTGGGCACGCATGAACGGGTAAATCTTGCCAACGCCCGTGATAATCAGGACGTCGCGCCCGCGCTTCGGCTCGCCGTATCTCTCGATAAAGCTGTCGTGAATGAACTCGAGGTACTTCTCGGGTCCCACTCGGCTCTGCATGCGTTGCAAGAAGTGATCGCTACCTCGTTTTTCCTCGAGGGCGCTCATCTTTTCTAAGATGCCGCGTTTTTCGCAAATGCCGACAAACACACTCCACAGATCGAACGAAACAATGTTAGGGGCGTCGTTTTTTGCTTGGCGCTCGTGTGAGCTATCATCCACTAGCTGCTGAGTCAGGGCGCGCACCTGGTCCTCTTGCCTAGCTGCATATGAATAGATGTAGAGTGGAACCTCGCCACCCAAGCCACGACAATTCAAAAACTCGGGATCGTGGAACTTGGAACGAATGAGCTCAAAGCTCATATCGATTGAAGGCAACTCGGTTGCTGTCATCTCGCACCCCTATTCCGTTATGCCAAAGGCAGGTAGAACTGCCGC
>CALGZY010000033.1 GCA_937934355.1 uncultured Collinsella sp.
GCGCGCCCGACAACGCCAGCTTTGCCGCCTGGGTCGCCACCAACGACATCGTGCGCTCCCAAATCGACGAACGAATCCTGCGCGCGGCCGAACAGGGATTGCCGTTTAAGGGAGGAGACCTCTAATGGATCCGAGCGTCTACATCCCCGCCTACCTGGAGCGCGCCTACGTTGCGTCGCACCCCGAACTCACCGATGCAGCACGCGAGCTTGTCCATAACGACATCAGCGCAAACCCTCACAAGTATGCGCAGACCGAGCATGCCCAAGCGCTGCTGTCCTATGCCGGCGTTCATCGTCACCTGCTCGACGAGCTCCATCGCATCGAGGACATGGGCAGCGATGAGGAGTTTGAGCAGACGCGCAACCGCCTGTTCGACGATATGCGCGATGAGCTGCTCAAGATTGTTCGCGTCGATGCACATGTCCTCGATGCCCAGCTGCTCGCCATCATCCTGGCGGACACGCCCGTCGATGCCTGTCTAGGCGACTTGATGAAGCTCGAGTCGACCACGGCCGACTACCTGCAACAGAGCGTGCCCGGATTTGATATGGAAGCCCCGCACTACTGGGCCAACAAGGTTTTGACGGACGGCGTGACGGCAGCCGGTCTCACCGTAAGCGAGCCGGCTCTTATCGGGTGGCTCCATACGCTCGAGGCCATCTCGCAGCTGTGCATGGCGAGCGCTCGCTACCGTGCTGCTGCCAACTACGCCCGCCGCGTCCTTAAGGCGGAAGGCTATCCCACCCGAGCTGCAGGCACCGTGCTACTCGCCCTCGCTCGCCTAGAAGACGAGGACGGCTTTTTTGCCCTGGCCCACCAGCTCGAGGAGCAGATGGGGGCCGATACCCTCGAGAACTCCCCTTGGTACCTGCTCGCCCGCACGATCTTGCTGTTCAAAACGAACAAGATGCGCCCGGCGACACGCGCGCTGCGTGAGTTTGCCAACCGCTGCGAGGGCGGCGCGTTCTTTTTGCTGAACCCCATGTATCAGACGCCGTACCTTCCCTGCCGGCCCGAACCGCACGACCCCTGGGACCTTTCGCATCAGGCAGTTTGGGAGGCCGACGGCATCATCTCGGATACTCCCGACTTTGCCCCCTGGGCCAGCGCTTGCGAAGACGTATCGCAGCTTGCCCAGGAATTTGCGCGCCGCTACGGCTTTT
>CALGZY010000034.1 GCA_937934355.1 uncultured Collinsella sp.
GAGAAGGGCGTCAACGTCCGCGTGAACAAGTTCGACACCGCCGAGGTCGAGCTGCCGTTCAGCGACCCCGAGTTCCGCAAGATCGTTTCCCCGATGGTCACCTACACCATCACCGAGCGCCTGAGCTGCCATCTCGAGCACGTCCGTAACCACCCGCTCACCACGCGTCGTTACTATCACCAGATGAACTACTAATCCTCTCAAATTGCTGCGGTTGTCTGCAGGCGAGCTGCGCAGAATGCCTCGCCTGCAGACCTGTTTCTGGGGTTGATCGAAATGGTTGTCCAGTATCTTCTAGTTGCACTGGTCGCATTTATTGCGTCCATGGACGAGCAATTATTTGGCATTACGATGCTTGGTCGTCCGCTGTTTACAAGCCTGTTTGTCGGCTTGATCCTTGGCGATGTCCAGCAGGGCGTTATCGTCGGCGCTGCTTTGGAGTCCATGTTCATGGGCGCCATCATGGTCGGCGCGGCGGTTCCTCCCGAGGTCTATGCCTCCGGCGTGCTTGGCTGCGCGTTTGCCGTCATTACGGGTACGGGCACGGCAACTGCCGTCGCGCTCGCCCTTCCCGTCTCCGTCTTCCTTCAGGTGTGGCGCAACTTCTGCTACGCCGTTCCGGGTGCCTTTGCCTGCAAGAAGATTGAGACCGCTCTGGCAAATCGCGATCTTGCTAAGGCGAATCTGTACCATCTGACCATCGTGCCGCTGTCGATTGGCATTCCGTCTGCACTGCTGGTGTTTTGCTCGCTGTTCTTTGGTGCCGACCTCATCAACAATGCGCTCAACGCGATTCCGCAGTTTGTGATGGACGGCCTCAACGTTGCGTCCGGCGTCATGGTCTGCATCGGCTTCGCTCTTCTTATTAGGACTATGGGCGACAACAAGCTGCTTCCTTGGCTGTTCATCGGCTTCATTATGGTCATCTACCTCAAGATGGACGTTGTCGGTGTTGCCGCTGCCGCTATCTGCGTCGCGCTGCTCCTGGCCTTCCGCGAGGGCTCGGCCGGTCCGCAGGCGGTTGCCGAGGATGAAGAGGAGGACTTCTAATGGCTACCCAGAACACCGACCTCAAAGAGGCCAAGAAGGACGCGATTATGAGCCCCGATATGTATCGGAGCATGTTCCTTCGCCAGTTTACGAGCCAGTGCTCGCAGTCGTACGACAAGATGATGGCAATGGGCTTCATGTACACCATTCAGAAGCCCCTGCGAAAGATTTATCCCAACGACGACGATTACTATGCGGCGCTCGATCGCCATACCGAGTTCTTTAACATCACGCCTCATGTGCTTCCGTTTGTAGCCGGCCTAACGGTTTCGATGGAAGAGCAGGCGGCTGCCGATAAGAACTTCGACACGTCCTCGATTAACGCCATGAAGGTCGGCCTCATGGGACCGCTTTCCGGCATTGGTGATTCGTTCTACTGGGGTACGTTCCGCGTGGTCGCCGCCGGCATTGGTATTGGCATCGCCTCGACGGGCAACCCGCTCGGCCCCATCGTGTACGCGCTCATCTACTCGGTGATTAACTTTGCAACGCGTATCGTCGCCGCCCATCTGGGATACGACCTGGGAACCAAGTTCCTGCAGCAGTCCGAAGAGAACAACCTTATGTCTCGCATGACGCATGCTGCCGGTGTTCTCGGAATGACCGTCATTGGCGCGATGATTGCGGCACAGGTCTCGCTGTCCACAGCTTTGACCTTTGATGTGGGTGGTTCGGAGATTGTCCTGCAGGATCTGTTCGATTCGATCTTCCCCGGTCTGCTGCCCTTGCTGGCAACGTTCGCTTGCGTTGCCCTCTATAAAAAGGGTGTCAAGACCATTTGGATTATTATTGGCATCTTCGCGATCTGCATCATCGGAACGGGCTTGGGAGTGTTCGCAGCGGCGTAATGTTGACTGCTACGCTCGCGCGTTGGATAACTAACTGACCGTTTGAAAACGGGGTTCGGCGTAAGGCCGGCCCCGTTTTTTGTTTGAGGGATTTTCCGACCGTCAAAAATCCACGCCGCCCATCACCCACGTATCTCTCATCTCTCATTCGTCACTAATACGAGAGATAACTGAGCAGCAAAGAGACAAGCAATCATGGTATTGTCTCAATACTGATTGTTCTACCAGCAAAAACATGTTTAAATGAAACAGATGGCAGACATCTTTTCTCTCATCTCTCACTTATCTCTAATATGAGAGATAAGTGAGAGACGAGAGATAATTACGAGAGATAACTGAGAGACGAAGGAAATCTATTCGCGGCATTCTCCGTCGGGCCGAGCGAAAGGACGTGCAGATGAACGAAAACGAGCTGACCGGTCTGCTCGAGTCTTTAAGGCGCATGGGCTCGGACGATCTTAACGTCGAGGTCAAGGAGAGCGCCACGACGCTTTCCCGCGACGTGTGGGAAA
>CALGZY010000035.1 GCA_937934355.1 uncultured Collinsella sp.
GGCGAGGCCATCTGCTTAAAGCCGTAGGCAAACTCGACCTTGCCCATCACGGCCAGGCGGTCGCCCTGCTTAAGCTGCTGGGCAATCCAGGGCTGGCGGAAAAAGGCGACCTGCAGCACGCCCGTCTCGTCAACAAGCGAGACCTCGGTCACCTGCATGCGCGGACGCGGCTGCTTTTGGACGATACGGTCGACCGTGGCGATGATGGTGCACACGGTACCGATGGGCGCCATCTCGATAGACCACGAACGGGTAAAGTCGAGGTAGCGATGAGGGATATGGAGAAGGAGGTCCCCCACCGTCCGAATTCCCAGACGGCGAAGGGCCTCCTCGCGTTTACCCGAAACATATTTGAGTCGCGCGATATCCTCGTCGAGCGCATTGCTCTGGGCAAAGCGCTCCGAGACGCGCGGCACGGAGCACAGCTCGGACATGGGCAGTTGCCTACTCGATCGAGAAGATCACGGGATAGAGCGGCTGCTCGCCACGATGGGCGTCGATCTCCAGATCGGGCTGAGCCTCCTCGATAGCGTCGACGATCTCCTGGAAGGCCTCGTCGGACAGCTCCTCGCCGGCCAGAATCGTCAGCGCGTCGCCCTCCTCTTCCTCCTGCATACGGTTGATACAGTCGAGCGTGACCTGCTTCACGTCAGAGCCGACCACGTCGATGGAGCCGGCGATGATGCCCATGACGTCACCGGAGTGAATCGGCGAGCCGTCAGAGGCGCTGGAGTCGCGCACGGCGCGAGTGACCTCGCCATCGCGAACCTCGCTGATAGCGTCGACCATAGCGGCAACAGCATCCTCGAGCTCGGAATCGGGCAGGACCGCGAACAGCGCGGAGAAGGCCTGCGGGACGGTCTTGGTGGGAACGACGGCGACCTTCTTGTCGGTGCAGGCAGAAGCGGCAGCCTCGGCAGCCATGCGGATGTTGCCGTTATTGGGAAGGATGATGACCGAGGTCGCGTTGACCTGGTCGACGGCGCCCAGCAGGTCGGCGGTCGAGGGGTTCATGGTCTGACCACCGGACACGATCACATCGACGCCGAGGGACTTGAGGATGTCGGCCTCACCAGAGCCAGCCGCAACGGCGACAAAGCCCAGGGCCTTCGCGGGCTCGGCGGCCTTCTCCTGGTCCTCGTGGATCTTAGCGGTACGGTCGTGGGCCTCCATCTCCATGTTGTGGATAAAGACCTCGTAGATCTGACCGAGCTGAAGCATGTGCTCGAGCACCAGGTTGGGGGTGTTGGAGTGCACGTGGATCTTGTAGTCGGGGTAGGCGCCCACGAGCAGCTCACAGTCGCCCATGGAGCCCAGGAACTTCAGGCACTCGTCCTCGTCAAAAGGAGCGTCGGCCTTAAAGAGGAACTCGTTGCAGTAGCGGAACTCCGAGCCCTCCCAGTCGTCGTTAGCCTCGATCTCAACACGGCCAAGGGCGGCGTCGCGGGCAGAGCCGGCGGAATCAAACGTAGCGGAGAAATCCTCGACAACGGTGCTGCGGCCAAGAGCGGCAGCAACAAAGTTCTCCAAGAAGATGGCAAAGCCAAAGGCGCCGGAGTCGACCACGCCGTTCTCCTTGAGGACGGGCAGCAGGTCGGGCGTGCGGGCGACGGACTGGTAGGCCTCGACGACGATGGCGTCGAGCGCATCCTCGGCAGAGAACTTCTTCTTCTCGCACTCGTCTGCCTTGGTCGAAACATCACGCAGGACCGTGAGGATCGTGCCCTCGATGGGCTTACGAACAGCCTGGAAGGCAACCTTGACGGCGCGACGGAAGGCGAAGGCGATATTGGCGGACGTAACGGGCTCATCGGCAGAGACAAGGCCCTCGGCCACGCCGCGTAGGATCTGCGAGGTGATGACACCGGAGTTGCCGCGGGCGCCCATCAGGGAGCCGTGGGTGATGGCGCCGGCAATGGCCTCCATGTCGGCATCGGCGGGAAGGGCGGAAAGCTCCTTGGTCACCGAGGCGAGCGTGAGCGACATGTTGGTGCCGGTGTCACCGTCGGGTACGGGGAAGACGTTGAGCTTGTTGATCTCCTCGGCCTTTTCGGAAACGGCAGCCGCAGCGATCGGAAAACAGGTGCGAATGGTCTTTGCAATCATGAGTGGTGAAATCTCCGTATTCGGATGCTAGTTCAGACGGCTCTTGAGCGCGTCGATGTGAATGCCGATCTTAAGGCTGGCGGGATCGATCTGGGCGATCTCCTGCAGGGTGAAGGCGACGGAGCTCGAAAGATTGTGGCAGACGGACTTCATGTTGACGCCGTTCTCGAGCACAACGTGAAGGTCGACCGTGAGGCCGTTCTCGTCGGCGGAAACAAGCACGCCCTTGCGGAGGCGCTGGCCGGCAAGCAGGCGCACGCTCTCGGCGCCCTGCAGCTGTTCGGCCATACCGACGACGCCGTAGCACGTCATCGCGGCATAACCGGCAATATCGGCAATAACGTCGTTCGAGACGCTCAGGCTGCCGTTAATGGTCTCAGACACAAGAATCTCCTTTTCTGGTGCTCGCGGCACCATGTCGTGGGAGCAATCATTCCAATATTTTACAACGACCGCGCCTTGTTAAGGCGGCGGGGCTCGCGATTACATCCTCGACACGAAATGTTGATACGGTAACGTTCGCCTCAATCGATCGCGGCATGAAAAAACCCGCCGCATAAGCGACGGGTTTTACAATCTGGCTCCCCGGGTAGGACTCGAACCTACAACAGCGCGGTTAACAGCCGCGTGCTCTACCATTGAGCTACCGAGGAATAGGTGCGTGCTCTCAAGCAACGAAGTTTATTATACGGACGATTGGACGAAGGGCAAGAACTTTTTTAAGAAATTTTCCGACCTAGTCATTGGTGACGTTCTTAAACGACTAGTCATTCAAGAACGTCACCAACGACTAGTCGTTTAAGAACGTCCCCAATGACTACATAAAAGCGCCCCCAGGCAGATGTGCTTGAGGGCGCCTCTTGCTTGACTAGCTTTCGATGTAGTCTTTGAGCTTGCTGGAACGGCTCGGGTGGCGGAGCTTGGCCAGGGTCTTGGACTCGATCTGGCGGATACGCTCGCGCGTGACGCCAAACTCGCGGCCAACTTCCTCGAGCGTACGGGGATGTCCGTCGACGAGACCAAAGCGCAGCTCGATAACCTTGCGCTCGCGATCGGCAAGCGAGTCGAGCACCTGGGTGAGCTGCTCCTGCAGCATGGAGAAACTGGCGGCATCGGGCGGGACGATAGCCTGGGAGTCCTCGATGAAGTCGCCCAGCTGGGAATCCTCTTCCTCGCCAATCGGGGTCTCGAGCGACACGGGCTCCTGCGAAATCTTCTGGATCTCGCGGACGCGGTCGGCGCTCATGTCCATCTCGGCACCGATCTCCTCGGGAGTCGGGTCGCGACCCAGGTCCTGAAGGAGCTGGCGCTGCACACGGACGAGCTTGTTGATGGTCTCAACCATATGCACGGGAATACGAATGGTACGGGCCTGGTCGGCAATAGCGCGTGTAATGGCCTGACGAATCCACCACGTGGCGTACGTGGAGAACTTGAAGCCCTTCTGGTAGTCGAACTTCTCGACGGCGCGGATCAGACCGAGGTTGCCCTCCTGGATCAGGTCCAGGAACAGCATGCCGCGACCGACATAGCGCTTGGCGATGGAGACGACCAGACGAAGGTTTGCGCTGATGAGCGCCTGCTTGGCTTCGAGGCCCACGTTCTCAATGCGCGTAAGACGACGCATCTCGGCACGCGTGAGTTCGAGCTCACCAGCATCGGCAGCCTCGAGCTTCTCGGTAGCCTCGAGACCGGCCTCGATCTTCATAGCCAGATCGACCTCTTCGGAGGCGGTCAACAGGTCGACCTTGCCGATCTCCTTGAGGTACATACGGACCGGGTCGCCGGTCAGCATCACCGTGGAGGCATCGATGCCACGCACGCGGGAGCGTGAACGGGACGTGCGCACGGTGCGTTTCTTCTTGTTCTTGGAAGAACCCATCTCAGCGTCGGCCTGACGGGCCATCTTGAGCTCGTGATCGTCGAGCGAGCCGGAATCGTGCTCGTCGTCGTCATCGAAATCGTCGGTATCGGTATCGGTATCGGTATCGTCATCGTCGACACCCATGGGGGCGTCGTCGTTACCGCTCGCGGAGATAATCTGGATGCCGCTGTTGCGCAGCGCGGAATACACCGCGGTGAGCTGCTCGTCAGAAACATCGATATCCTTCAGGGCGACCTGAATCTCGTCCTCGGTTACCGAAGTCCTGTTTGAGCCGTTGCCCATGAGCTTTGCAACGTAGGATTCCAGCCCAGTACCCGTGCTCTCAGTCTTTTTTGGCACAGATTCTCCCTTCATAGTCCACAGGACTCAATACTTTAGCACACACATTGACGTCTATACCCAAAAAGAAGACTGGATATAGGCGAGAATACGCTGGTTGACCACAACATCTAGGCTTGTTCGGTGCCCGCGGCCTCCAGGCCGATCAAACGGAACGGGTCCGCCACGCCGCCGATCGACTTTTGCAGTTCGCGTTGACGTTGCGAATCCTGCGCGGCCTGCACGGTCAGCGCGCGACGGGCCTCATCATCGAGTGAACGGTCCTGGCGCAGCTTGGCCTGTGCGGCACGCATGCGACGCTTGATGGTGTAGAGCTCAAGCGTATCAAGCATAAACACGATGTTCGTCTCGGTGGGGTGCTTGCTCGTCGCGGAGATGCGCCCGGCACTCACAAGCGTTGCCGCATCGGGACACACTGAGCGCGCCGCATCCATGCAGGCTGCAGGATCGGTTCCCGGCGGCGTTGCCAGAACGGCCCATGCAATGGACTCGTGACGCGGGTCAACCCACTCGATGGAGCAGATGCGGTCGGCATACGTGCGGAACAGGTCGGGGTAGCTCGTGAGCATCGTCAACAGCTCGCGCTCCCCTGCCAAGGACTTGCGTTCAAGATCGGTAAGAACCATCGGCGCCGCCGCAGCCGGTGCGCCCGAACCGTCAGCCACAAGCACAGCGCCCATACCATCAGGCACATCGATCGGCGGCAGGTCGTCGACGACCTCCACGGGCGCGGCGCCGTAGGCATCGAGCGGGACGTAGTCGTACGGCTCTTCTTCGACCGGCGCGGACACCGGCGGCGTCGCGCCCGATGCCCAAGCACCGCGACCGGCATCGCGAGAACCCGACGCCCGACCGCCCGCGCTACCGGACCGCTCAGTCTGTGCCCGCTGGCGCTCATAGTTCTGCTCACGACGTCGTTCCGCATCCTCGCGCTTGGCGACATCGCGAAACACACGACCCGAGCTCGCGCGCACCGTCTCCAGATCCAAACCCAGCAGATCGGCAATCTGGATAAAGTACGTGTCGATCATATAGCTGTTGCGCAACGGATAGATAAGCGTCAGCGCATCTTCCAGCGCCTTAGCGCGACCGCCCGGCGTGGTGATGTCACTCGACTCCTGCAGCGAACGGTAAACAAAGTCCATAAGCGGCTCGGCAGCGTCGATGCGCGTCTGCAGTGCCTCGCCACCATGTGCGGTGATGAACTCCATGGGGTCGTTGCCGTCGGGGAGCACCACGCAGCGCAGGTCCATGGAATCCTGCTCGATAAACTGAATCGCGCGACGGGCGGCCTTCTGGCCCGCTGCATCGCCGTCGAACATATACACGATGCGCTTGGCAAAGCGAGTGAGCGTCTTGACGTGATGCTCCGTGAGGGCGGTGCCCAGCGTGGCGACAACGTTTTTAATCCCCGCCTCCCAGCAGGCGATGCAATCGGTATAGCCCTCTACCACGATGGCGGTATCCTGCGCGACGATAAACTCCTTGGCCCAATTAAAGCCGTAGAGGTTTCGCTTTTTATGAAACACGCTCGTCTCGGCGGTGTTGAGATACTTAGGCTGGCCGTCGCCCATAATGCGACCGCCAAAGGCAATGTTGTGACCCTGCTCGTCAAAGATGGGGAACATCACGCGGTCGTAAAAGCGGTCGGCAAGCTGCCCGCGCCCGCGACTCACGGCAACGTTGGCGTCGATCATCTCCTGCGGGGTAAAACCCGCCTGGGACAGGTGCGACACCAGCGCGTTACGGCCCGGTGCAAAGCCCAGGCAGTAGCGGCGGCAGACGTCGCCGCCCATGCCGCGGCTGGCAAAGTACTCGCGCGGACGGCCGTCCTTACCGCGCATGAGCATGGTGTGGTAGAACTGGGCGGTCTCGGCGCACAGATCGTAGATGCGGGCACGCTTGGTGCCGCGCTCGCGGCGATCTCCGGTGTCATGCAGCTCAATACCCGCGCGATCGGCCAAGTAACGGATTGACTCGGGAAAGCTCAGGTTCTCGCGCTTCATGATATACGTGAAAACGTCGCCACCCTCGCCGCAACCAAAGCAATGCCACACCTGCGTGGCGGGGATAATGTGGAAGGACGGCGTCTTCTCGCCATGGAAGGGGCAGCATCCCCAAAACTCATGGCCGCGAGGCTTGAGCTCGACCGTTTCCTGCACGATGGCAACCAGGTCAGACGCAGCGCGTACCTGGTCTTTTTCCTCATCGCTAATCACGGATGCTCACCCCCTGATCGCCCAAGTTGTGACGAATATCCTCGATATTACCCTCGACGGTCGCGATCAACTCATCCAGCGAATCGAACACACGCGAGGGACGCAGCCAGCGCGTAAACGCCAGCGAAACGGAAGCGCCGTACAGGTCGCCCGTATAACCAATTAAATTAGCCTCGAGATGCGCCGAAGCGACATCGTCGGCATACGTCGGCGGCAGTCCGACGTTCACGGCAGCGGGCCACGCGGTGTCATCGACCAGCACCAGACCCTCATACACGCCATCGGCAGGCACCTGAATACCGTCGGGAACCTGCAGGTTTGCCGTGGGAAAGCCCATGCCAGAACCCTCGTGACGGCCGCGAATAACACCGCCACGCACCATATACGGACGGCCGAGTAACTCAGCAGCAAGCTCCACATGGCCCTGTCCCAGCTCATGACGAATGCGGGTGGCGCAAATGGCCTCACCGCCCTCGCAAAGCAGGTCGTGACCATACACGTCAACGCCGTGCTCGGCACCCCAGGCGCGCATCTCGGCAACACCAGATGCACCGCCACGGCCCAGCCTAAAGTCGCTGCCAACGCGAATCGAGCGAATGTCGACCAGACGCGACACCAGCGAGAGAAAATCAACATGGTCAAGCGCCGCAACCTCAGGCGTAAAGGGAACGGCCACCACCGCATCGACCCCGGTTTGAGCCAGGGCATGCAGACGGTCGGCCGTCGTCATCAATTTTTGAGCGGGCGAAGGGCTCACCACAACGTCCGGGTCGGGATCGAAGGTAACCACGACCGCCTTACAGCCATGGGCACGGGCATCACGGACAAGCGCTTCGATGAGTTCCTGGTGTCCACGGTGAACGCCGTCGAACACGCCGATGGCGATGGAGGCGGCACCTAAGTGCTCGCACTCATCAAACGTATCGGCAGTAACGATGCGAGCCTCGTCCGACTCGCCCGCGAAAAAGACACGCGCGAGCTCGCGAGCGGACAACATCATCGAACACCGCCGATTGCCTGCGGAAACACGTGCTCCATGACAAAGCGGCCGCCCTCAATGCGAGCGAGCGCCTTGAGTCCCCCATCGAGCACCAACGCAAACGGCGCCTTCGAGACATCGAAATCGGCAAGCGCGCGCTCAACGGGAATGCGTCGGCCGCAGAGCAGGTCGTCGGCAAGATTGCCCGGCAAGTCAACACGCGTGGCGCCCAGAGCCGCAATGGGGTCCAGGGCAAAGCCAGCCGCGGACTCGGGAGAAAGCTCCTCGACCGCATGACAAGCGCCAATGGAAACAACACCGGAGGCCGTGCGGCGCAGCGCGGAAATGTGCGCGGCGCTCTCGCAAGCGCGGCCCAGGTCGCGAGCGAGCGCGCGAATGTAAGTGCCCTTGCTCACCGAGAACGCCACGGTCCACACACACGTATCACCTTCGTCGCCCACGGCGATCAGGTCGGCGGCATAGACCTCGACGGGGCGCGGAGGTAGATCCACCGCATTGCCCTCGCGAGCAGACTTGTAGGCGCGAACGCCATTGACCGAGATAGCCGAAAACGCCGGCGGCACCTGCATCTGCGGGCCCAGCATGGCGGCTAAGCGCTCATGGGCATAGGCAGGATCGCGCAGCTCGTTGGCAACAGCCACCGTGCGGACGGCCTCGCCCTCCGCGTCATCGGTATTGGTCTCGGCGCCAAACGAGATGTCGGCGACGTAGCTTTTGGTATCGAGCGTGAGCATACCCAGCAGACGGGTGGCCTGGCCCACGCCCACCACCATGACGCCGGACGCCATGGGGTCGAGCGTACCGGCATGGCCGACGCGCCGCTCATGGAGGGCGCGTCGGCATTGCGAGACCACATCGTGGGACGTGCAGCCCACCGGCTTATCGACGGCGAGCAGCATATTCAGTTGAGAAGGCGTACGACGAGCCATGTACCATCCAAAAAGTTAAAGCTCGACGGTCACCGAAGCGGGATCCTCCCCCACCAGCTCGGCCAGCATGGGAAGTGCCACGGC
>CALGZY010000036.1 GCA_937934355.1 uncultured Collinsella sp.
CGCATGCTGGAGGATTCCGGTGTGAACATCATGGGCACCAAGCCCGATTCCATCGACTTCGCCGAGGACCGCGAGCGCTTTGCCGCACTGCTCGACCGCTTGCAGATCATGTATCCGCCGGCGGGCCAGGCCACCTCGTTTGAGGAGGCCGAGGCTGTAGCGGCGCGCATTGGCTATCCGCTGCTCGTTCGCCCCAGCTATGTGCTGGGAGGTCGTGGCATGATGATTGCGTACGACTCCGAGCATCTGCGCACCTATATGGCGGAGGCCACGCGCATTAGCCCCGACTATCCTGTCTATCTCGATCGCTTCTTGGAGGGCGCGATCGAGTCCGATGTCGATGCCCTGTGCGATGGCGAGGAAGTCTATATCGGCGGCGTTTTGGAGCACATTGAGGAGGCGGGTATTCACTCTGGTGACTCAGCTACATGCATCCCGCCGTTTAGCTTTAGCGATAGCCTGGTGGAGAGGCTGCGCGAGACTACGCGCCGCATCGCGCTTGCGCTGGGCGTGCGTGGCCTGGTAAACGTGCAGTATGCCATCAAGGGCGAGACGATCTACGTGATCGAGGCCAACCCTCGTGCCAGCCGCACCGTACCCTTTATCTCCAAGGCCACTGGTGTGCCGCTTGCCAAGTGCGCTGCACGCATCATGGCGGGGGAGAAGATCGCCGACCTTCATTTGCCTCGCGATAGCCGTCGCCTGGATTGGTTCTGCATGAAGGAAGCGGTTATGCCGTGGGGTCGCTTCCCGGGAGCCGAGGTTATCCTGGGGCCCGAGATGAAGTCGACGGGCGAGGTGATGGGTATCGCCAAGAGCTATCCCGAGGCGTATGCCAAGACGCAGCTCGCTATCGACTACGACATGCCCAATCCAAGTAAGGGAAAAGTCTTTATCTCGGTGTGCGATCGTGACAAGCGCCATATCCTCTCGGTTGCGCGTATCCTGCGCTATCTGGGCTTCGATATCGTGAGCACGGAGGGTACGGCGCGTGTGCTGCGCGGTGGCAACGTGACGTGCGAGACCGTCAACAAGATTGGCGGCGCGCATCCCAACATTGGCGACATGATTGCCAATGGCGAGATTTCGCTCATCATCAATACTCCGTATGGCCCGGGCTCGCGTGGCGACGGATACCTGTTGCGCACCGAGGCGGTTCGCCGCGGCGTGACCTGCGTCACGGCGCTTTCGGGAGCAAACGCCTACGTGAGTGCCATCGAAGCGGTGCGCGAAGAGCGCGCCGGCGTTGGTTCCAACAACGAGGTGGGTATGTCTGCCATCGCGCTGCAGGATCTGCCGCAGTACAACGTGTAGAGGGTTTGCCGTCACGCGTGCGAGTGGCGCGAACGAGTCTAAAACCGATATGTCATCGAGGGCGTAGCGATGCTGCGCCCTCTTTGGTTTAGATCCATCCCGATCGCTTGAGTTTAAAAAAGCATCAATGAATGGTATTAAAAATCAGATAACAGTATTCCCAGCCACAACCGTTCATCGAATCGCTTCCAAAAGGAAAAATGAATAAAATAGCGATGGAAACAGGATTCTATGCATAACTTTAGTTTTTAATATAACAAATATCATCTGCCCAGAAACATAAATTGAGTGCCTAAGCTGACGATTTATATGGCGAGCTCAGCAATATAAGAGGGGTGGATGTTTACGTTAACAATTCGTTCGATTTGGATAATGGCCCATAAGGCGCAAAAACCATTCGCGGGTGTAAATCAATAGGCAGCGCCAACTTTAAGTTAAATCTAAGGTTGATTTTTAATGTCCATTTACTCTGTTTCGAGGTTACGAGGGAGGCGCTCGCGCACCGCGCGGGCGAGTGAACCACGAGGGACGACAGCCGTCTATCGGGGGCCTTAGAAAGGGGCGCTGCTGCCATGGTGAAGAACGGTCGTATGGTTAGATGGGCACGGGGGGCGGTGTGCGCGGCAGCGTTTGCGGCAGCTGCGTTTACCCTTCCTGTGGCTCACGCGTGGGCGGCGGGCGCCGATTCGGTACCCGAGCTGCGCTCGCAAACGCAGACCCAGATGAGTTCTGCCCCCGAGGTTTCTTACGTGAGCAATGTAAGCGACCCCACCCAGCGTACGGTGTCGTTTAACGACAACTGGAAGTTCAACTTGGGCGACGCCAGCGGCGCTCAGGCGGCCTCCTTTGATGATTCGTCCTGGCAGTACGTCACGCTTCCCCACGATTACAGCATCGATCAGGACTATGCGTCCAACCTCGAGGCCGAGAGCGCCTATAAGCCGGGCGGCATCGGCTGGTATCGCAAGAGCTTCTTTGTCGATAGCGCTCTTGCGGGCAAGCAGGTTCGCATTGATTTCGATGGCGTCTACATGGATGCCGCCGTTTGGGTCAATGGCACCGAGCTGGGTACACGCCCTTCTCCTTCGACCTCACCCCGTATCTTAAGACGGGCGAGGAGAATACTATCGCCGTCAAGGTCAACCATAAGGTTCCCTCTAGTCGTTGGTACTCTGGCTCGGGCATCGGCCGCAACGTCGACCTCGTGGTGACCGACAAGGTCTCCGTTGCCAAGGACGGCGTGCACGTGAGCGCTCCTCAGCTCCAGAGCGAGAACGGCGGCAACGTGACCACCAAGCTTTCCTCCACCATTGTCAACAATGGTGACAAGGATGCCTCCGTGACGCTTGTGCAGACCATCTTCCCCAAGGGTGGCAATGTCGAGCAGGCGATCGGCACCGTGACTACCGACGCCCAGGCTGTTGCCGCAGGCGAGTCTAAGACCATCGAGTCTCAGCTCAGTGCTGCTAACCCGAGCCTTTGGTCCACCGAGTCCCCCAACCTCTACACGGTTCGCACCGAGGTTAAGGTTGATGGCAAGGTCGTCGACACCTATGACACAGTCTACGGCTATCGTTGGTTCAACTACGACGTCAACAACGGCTTTACCCTCAACGGTAAGAACGTGAAGCTCAAGGGCGTCTGCATGCACCACGATCAGGGTGCCCTGGGTTCCGTTGACGATCGCGCAGCTGTCGAGCGCCAGGTGCGCATCCTGAAGGAGATGGGCTGCAACTCCATCCGCACGTCTCACAACACGCCGTCCCGCGTGCTCGTCGAGGTGTGCGAGGAGCAGGGTATTCTGCTCGACGAGGAGATTTTTGACGGCTGGACCGATGCAAAGAACGGCAACAGCTACGACTACGCTCGTTTCTTCAACACGAAGATCGGTGACTCCAAGATTATCGGCGCTAGGGGCGATCAGGTTTGGGCTGAGTTTGATCTTAAGGCCACCATCGTCCGCGATTACAACTCTCCTTCGATCATTATGTGGTCTGTGGGCAACGAGATGATCACGGGCGGTACTAAGCCGTTTGATGAGACCGCCCAGCTCAACCTCATTAAGTGGACCAAGGAGGCCGATCCCTCTCGTCCTGTGACCCTCGGCGATAATCAGCTCAAGGGCGGCTCGTGGAACTATCAACCCGGCACCCTCGCCAATGCTGGTGGTCTGATCGGTATCAATTACGCCGACGGCAGCAGGTATGATCAGCTGCATCGCAACAACCCGACGTGGAAGTTCTACGGCTCTGAGACGGTTTCTTCCGTTAACAGCCGTGGTGTTTACAGCACACTCGGTAGCATGGCCGACGCTGGCGGGCATCAGCTGACTTCGTACGATACGTCTTACGTGAGCTGGGGCCACACGGCCTCCCAGGCATG
>CALGZY010000037.1 GCA_937934355.1 uncultured Collinsella sp.
CGCTCACCCGCCGGCATGGCCGGGAACACCGCTGCCTGGTAGACGACCGCGATGGCTGAGAGGCCCCCGACCACGGCAAACGTCATGCGCCAGCCCACGGCCAAGCCAATGGCGCGACCGAGAGGCAGGCCAAAGATCTGCGCGATGGACGAGCCTGTGGCGATCATGCTGATGGCGAGCGCGCCGTGGCGAGTGTCGACCAGGCGCGAGGCCATAATCGAGGCGACTGACCAGAACACGGCATGTGCGCAAGCGACCACCAGGCGCGCGCAGACCAGGATGGGATAGGTCGGCGCCACAGCGGACAGGAACTGACCGAGCGAGAACACGGCCAGCACGCCCAGCAGCATCCGCTTGAACTCGAAACGCGAGGCAAACACCATGAGCGGCAACGACAGCAGCATGACGCCCCAGGCATAGACCGAGATCATGATGCCAGCTTGGGCCTCGGTGAGCGAAAACGATGCAGCGATGTCGGTCAGCAGGCCGATGGGCATGAACTCCGACGTGTTGAATACGAACGCGCAGCAGGTGAGCCCGATGAGCGGGAGCCACTGCCTGAGCGTGATGCCGTCTTGCTTTGTTTGAGCCATATAGGAAAACCTCTCCGATTATCTTGAGCGGTGGGCGATTATAGCAATGAGAAGTCTATAAAATGAGCAACAAAAGAATTCTTGGAAAACGATTGTTAACAGACGGCGCGCCAATTCTGCTTAGAAAGCAAGGTACGCAGGAACTCAATGTCGAAAACGCGGCTTCATCTTCGGGCTATCGCGCCTGCTCGGATACGCACAAGGACACCCCCATGAGCACGTCAATTTCGAGCCAACTCGCAACCGCACAATGAACTAGCAAAAGCAGCATATAAGCAAACGCCCCATAATAAAGTCCCTCATGCACAAGCGCCGTCACTGAAAGTGCCGACGGCAGCGCCGCACTCGAAACTACCCATCCAACAAGAACCTGGATAGCGCAACTTGCAACCAGGTTCCATGCCACCAGCAGCGTTGCGGGACGCGCGATTTCTCTCCAGGAGGAACGAAGCACCGTGACCGAACGCATGATGTAGCGTGGTGCAAACCGAATGCCTCGTAGTCCCCTCTGCTCCACGTCCGCATCTTCAATTAACACGAATACGAACGACGCGGAAAGAAGCGTCACGATTACTGCCACCACAAGCGAGCACAACACCCCGAGCTGACTGCTCGCAAGCGAGGCAAAGACTACAATTGCCGATAAAATCAAGTGAACCAAATAAATTAGCAGCGCCCCAGAAATCTGGAGGGGAACCGTCGAGGCCAAGAGATAAACCGGAGGGGTTCGAGCAGGTTGCACCGTCTCTTTGGACCGGTCGACGGCAAATAATGAAAAAGCCACATTCGATAGAAGCAGGTTTAAAAAGGCTGCGACCACAGTGCAAATAAGCGTAATGGACGGATTGATATAGGCGAGCTCAGTTGCAACGTTTGATACACCAATTTGAAGCGCGCTCATAACAAACAAGGGGATATATAACGCCATCGTGCAGCCACTCCGGCATTCCTTCGCCCGATCGCCCGATTCCAGAAAGACATTGAAGTTCTCTCGCAAGTTCACTCTATACCCGTTTTCTTACTAAGCAGGGCGAACGGGCGCCAATATAAACGCCGGTCCGCCCATCCATAATTTCTAGTTTTAACGTCCAGACTAGTCTGTCCAGCCGTCGATGTAGTCGCGGTTAAGCTCAAAGTACTGCGCGGCGATATCTTTCGCCAAGGAGTACGAATTAACGAGCGGGTGCATCGCGAGGCTCTCGACAATGTCGCGCTTCGATCGGTTAACGATGCCACGCGCCACGGTGCGCTCGTAGTACTTGACGCGACGAATCAATTCGAGGTTTCCCGCGGGCACAGAATCGGCTTCGACGCGATGCGGCACGCAGCCATCGGTGGAGATATCGCACGTTGACTCAATGACATCTGTATCGAGAAGGCCGGGGATGGCGCCATTGTTGGGGGTGCACAGGATCATCTGCTGCGTCTTGCCAGAGCGAGCAATATCCATGAAGCGGAGCGCGACACCTGCATATCCGCCAGCATCTTTGCCGTACACGTCAAACGTCCACGGCTTGTCGCGATGAATACCCGTCTCGGCCGCCATGTAGTTGTTTTCGCGCATTCCGTACCACTTCTCAAAGCACGCGAGGCCTTTTTCGAAGTCGTTCTCAATATCGATAGATGCAAGCTCGCTCGTCATTTCTCGATTAATTTCTTCGATTAGTTCGCCGCGCGTCTGGGGCGAAGAGAGAACGTTGGCAACGGCGCGCTCGCGATAGTAGAAATAGTATAGGTACTCATTTGGCACGCATCCGCGATTTAGGACGAGGTCCTTCTCGAAGAACCTAAGATCTGTATGAGCATATGCCCCGTCGTCGTGGATCAAGTCGGACATGATGTCCTCGCCGTCAACCGTCACATTGCGGAAGAACGAGAGGTGGTTGAGTCCATAGCACTCGCCCTGAACCGATGCGGGATCAACGCCTTTATACTCGGCAAACTGATGCAACATGCCCGAGGGGGCATCGCAAATGCCATAAGTAAAATCATAGCCCATATCGCGTAGGGCCTGAGATACGACGCCAGCGGGATTAGTAAAGTTAAACACCTTGACGTCCGGCTTTGCGTACTTCTTGATTAACTCGCAATACGAAGCAAGCGCAGGGACGGAGCGCATGGCAAAAGACACGCCGGCTGCGCCAGTCGTCTCTTGGCCAAGAACCCCATGCGAAAGAGCAATGCGCTCATCGCGAACGCGCATATGGTCCCCACCGACGCGAATCGTCGTGATCACGTAATCGGCGTCCTTAACGGCCTCGACTGCATCGCCCGTCAGTGAAAAATTAAGCGTGGGGCAAAGCATGCCCGAGACATGGGCGGCAAGGCCACCGTAGATGCGCAGCTTCTCGGGATCATTGTCCATAAACACAAGTTCGTCAATCCCAAGCGATGACGCCTGCTGGGCTATGCTCTTTGCCAAAAACATGGAGCGGACGCCACCGCCACCTATGACCGTAAGTTTCATATCGAAACCCCCAATTAGCACATTCAATATTGCATGGTTCGCCTGTGTTTGGATATTGTATCCAGCATGGAGGGCCGCTTCCCGCCCCGGTTGCAAGGCGGGAAAGGAATTCCCCAAGGAGTTATTATTTACGCAACGGAAGCGGCCACACACGTCCGGCGGGAAGGAAGCACCGATGGTTGATAAAAAGCAGATTTCCAAGCTCTACTCAGCCGCAAAGCTATCCGAAACCGAGCAAAGCGTACTCGAATACCTACTCAACAATATCGACACCCTCGATGATATTGGCATAAAACCCGTCGCCATGGCATGCTTTACCAGCATGACGACAGTCATCAGGCTTTCGAAAAAGCTCGGCTACCGTGGCTACCGCGAAATGATGTACGATCTCAAGCACCTTCAGCATGTCTCCCGCGAAATGAATCAATCACTCAAAGACAGTAGCGTCCACTTCGTATGTCACACCGGAGATGTAGACGTATTCATCGCCGCACTGCATCGCAACAGAATGATCGGAGTAAACGGAGAGGGCTTCTCACGCATCGTTGCGCAGTACATGGCGACTAAGCTCGTTGGACTTGGCTTTTTGGCCGTCATACAGGACTTCCTAGAAACCGATCAGTTTGTCGAATCCAACCGAAATACGCTCAGCTGCATGATGCTCATATCCAAATCGGGCCAGACAGAAGCCATCCTGGAAACCGCAAGGGCATGCCACGACGCGGGCATTACGACCCTCGCGTTTACCGGCAACGAAGACAGCGAGCTCGCCAAGACGGCAGACGCGATCTTTACGATACATGACGATCACCCAATGGATCTTAAGAACGTTAAGCCTAACTGCTTTACCGGAAGTTGTATTCTCGCATTCGAAGAACTATTGAGTATCTGCCTTGACAATCTAAAACAAGAAGGCCTGGCCCCCTAAATCATGCGATAGGAAGCCAAGCCCTGGAATTGCGCTATGCAATTGAAAGCCACTTGCGCGTTTTACTCGTCACCGAGAACTTCGTGCACCTCAGAAGCGACTTCGCCGACACGAGGACCGTAAATGACCTGGATTGCCTTGTCGCTCAGGCGGATAACGCCCATAGCTTCAAGATTCTTGGTGAACACCTCGTCGTCTGCAACCTTAGAACCATCCTTGACAATCACGCGAAGACGTGAGATGCAGTTGTCAAGATCATCAATGTTTTCAGCTCCACCAAGCGCTTCGACAATGCCAACAGCAAGCGCGCTGTCCTTGGTCGCACGGCCCTGGACTGCCTTCTCGGGAGTGCCATCAGACTCGCCCTTTGCCTCAGCGGCCTTTGCCTCAGCGGCCTTTGCCTCGAACTCGGCTCTGCTGTTGATCAACTCAATATCGTCACCATCGTCTCGACCGGGCGTCTTGATATCGAACTTAGTAATAAAGAACCGGAAGAGGAAGAAAGCTGCCAGGAAAAAGGCGGGGAGCAGGATAAGGTACGGAAGCAGATTAAGCTTCTCGGGGCGGAATAAGAATGGGATCAGGTCCTTGATATTTCCCTGGTACACCGAAACGCCCATTGCCTCCGAGAGAACTTCACCCAGTCCGGAAAGCGGAGCGTAAACGCCAAAGTAGAGCCAGGGGGCGGCAAACAGGAACGTAAAGAGAATAGGCTCCGTAACGCCAAAGAAAACAGTCGAAATCACTGTGGGGATTAAAAGACCAGCAACCTTCTTGCGGTTCTGGGGCTTGGCACAAGACCACATAGCAAGGGCGATGCCCGGGAACAACGCGTAATCGTTAATGCCATAGCCAGCCATGAAGGCCCTAACCAAGAGCTTGTCACTGCTGGGAGAAGCGAGCTGTGCAAGCTGAATGGCGCTATTGCCCACCACGCGCGTTCCATCGACGACCATGGAGCCGCCAAGCTCAGTCCAATACATGGGCGTCTCGAGCAGCGGATGCAAGCCAAACGGCACAAGGCTCTCGAGCACCCAGCGATAGACAAACGTACCGACCAGACCGGAGCCTTTCACGAACGTCGCAATACCCGAGAAGCATCCACCGATGACGGGCCAGACGAAGTACATGATGCCGCCCAGGATGCCACCGGCGACCAGCGATACAATGGGGACGGTTCGACTGCCCGCAAAAAACGCCAGCGCCGTTGGAAGCTTGGTCTTGTAAAAACGGCCGGTGATCCAGGCGACCAGGCAGCCCACGATAATGCCGCCAAAGACACCAGAGCTGTAGCCAAAAAAGCCGAGCGAGGTAGTGTAGAGTGCGGACTGCTCACTCGCCTGAATGGACGTAAGGCCGACCTTCTGAAGAGCTTCCACCGTTGTATTGTCGGCAGCCAAGCCAGCTGCTCCAAGCAGAATCTCAACCGTCTTGAGCATGGTGAGATAGCAGACAAGGGCAGAAAAGGCAGCCCAGCCCTTCTCTTTGCGAGACAAGGAGAAGGCGCAGCCGACGGCAAACAAAACACCGAGGTTTCCAATGATTACCTCGCCGAGACCCTTAAATACCGAGAAGAACGTAAAGAGCGGCGAAGCGGCATACCAGTCCCAATTAACGCCAAGGGACACAAGGGTCAGTTCGGTCGTAAAAACGCTACCGATACCCAAAAAGAGACCGGAAATGGCAATGAGCGTAATCGGAACGAGCATTGCCTTTCCGAACGATTGGAATTTTTCTTTCATCAATTCCCTCCTCAATGAGCCTCTACAAACGACTATTGCACCCCACGTCCCCACACAGGCGAAACGGAAGATATGTTCGGCAATAGACACAAAGTGATTGTAGAAAGGGGCACAAAAAATGTGCATCGGCATCGCGTAATGCGGTTAAATCGACCGACGATTGCAAGTATTTACGAATCCGTAAACGGCAGCAAATAGGCAGCGAACGGCAACCTGCAGCGTAGGATAGTCCCCGCAGGCCGACAATTACCGGTATTTTGGCTCATATTTGTTGAATTGTTGCTCGCCCAAAAGCACGGAGCATCAACGCGCCCCTAAGCCAACCCCAGCAATATGCCCGCCGAATGCACGACAAACGCCACGATCCAG
>CALGZY010000038.1 GCA_937934355.1 uncultured Collinsella sp.
TAGGCGCAGTCCGAAAGGCCGCAGGCGCGCGAGAACTCCGAATAGATATGGTCGAGTCCATTGAGCAACCGATCGAAGTCGACCAGCGTAACCGCACTATTCATCTATCCCACCATTCAATTGTCCGATTTTTGACCAATTATGTGTCTCTAGATTAGTCCGAGTTTTGACTATCGTCAACAGGCTCTCCGCAAATGCGTGCACTTTTATGGCCTATCGGCAGAAAAAGACCGCCGGCGCGGGGGCGGCGCCAGCGGTCACGTGAAAATCGGGTTTTATTGCCTGTTAAGCGGCGACGGCCTCATAGACCGTAGCGCCCGAGAAGCTGTCATGCAGGCTTTTGCCGGCAATCCACGGCAGCTCGACGACCTCGCAGACCGTGTTGACCAGCTCAGAGCAGTCAGTAAAGTGGCCCTTGTCGTTGAGGGCCTCGCAATCCTGAACACGCCAATAGCCATCGGTGTGCGTGATGTAGTACTCGTGATCGTTGATCGACACGAAAGCGCGCGTCTTGGAACGCAGCAGCTTCAGAAATCCTTCGAAATCGGTCTCGACGACATCTCCAGCCTGGAACATGATGTTACCTCCTGGCCCGGCGCCACCACGGCGCATTGATAAACGTTGGTACTCCTTTAGTAAAACCTTTATCAGAGGTTATGCGTTCGTCATTTAGGCAAGTGGTAAAAAACCGCAGGGTAGACGGGATAAAACGTTTAACCATCCCATTTGTTTGTCACATTCTGAAGGTACTTTTATGCAAACCTACTTTCCCAATTGGAATCTATCCTTTTGGCCGGGCAATTGACCGTCTATCGTTTGAGCCCGACGGGTATGAACGGGGCATCTGCAACGCCACCGCAAGGAGACACCATGGAGACTATCGAAGCACTCATTCACCGCCGCAGCTGCCGCAACTACAGCGATCGTCCCGTCGAGGCCGAAAAGCTTGCACGTATTATCGAAGCCGGCCAATATGCACCGAGCGGCATGGGCCGCCAGCCGGTGACGTTTGTCGCCGTCACCGACCCCGCGACCGTCGAGCGTCTCTCGCAGCTCAACGCGCAAGTCATGGGCAGCAACAGCGACCCCTTCTATGGCGCCAAGACCGTTGTTGTGGTGCTGGTTGACCGCAGCGTGCCCACACATCTGGAAGACGGCTCGCTCGCCATGGGCAACTTGCTCAACGCCGCCTATGCACTGGGTGTCGATTCGTGCTGGATTCACCGCGCGCATGAGGTCTTTGACTCGCCCGAGGGCCTGGAGCTGCTGGCCAGCTGGGGCCTGCCCGCCGACGGCGGCCTGCGCGGTGTCGGTAACTGCATTCTTGGCTACGCCGAGGACACGCTACCCGAGGCAAAGCCGCGCCGCGACAACGTGGTGTACGTTAGGTAGCGCAGGAGTGTCCCAAACTGCCGGCAGAAAAGGAACATCCCCTTCTGCCGGCAAGCTATGTTGATATTTGAGTTGTCGTCGCTTCGCTTGTCTGGGCCGTTTCGACGTCGTCGCCTTGCTTGTCTTCGTCCTTTTGAGCACCTGCGATGGTGGAGGCCGCCGCGACGATGCCGCGCTGGGGCGCGACGCCCGTCTGGGCCTGAGCGCCCTCGACAACTTCTGTACCTACATGCGCGAGCTCGGGCGATTTAAACATTGCGTCCAAGTTGGCGCCACCGCCGGCATATCCGAGCGCAGCGAGCGCGATGACGATCACTGCAACGGCGGCCACGATCGGCACGTAGCGATGCCAGCCGGCGGGATTGAGCCCGCTGCGGCGAGCCGCCCCGCGGCTGATGTAGCCGAGCGTTCCGTCGTGCTTGAGCTTTGAGCCCACCACGCGTTTGCGGCCCCACAGCGA
>CALGZY010000039.1 GCA_937934355.1 uncultured Collinsella sp.
GGATTGGTCAAAATCGTTTGACTATTAGCGGCTAAAATCGCCCGGCGCTAACACTTGACTTTAACTCTGCTTTAACTGGTACCATCCTCTTATGTCTGTAACGCCATATAGACCGAGGGGATATATCTATGACCGCAACTACACCCGCAGCACCCGCTAAGGTGTACTTCACCAACTTGCGCACGCATGCTCGCGAGAGCCAGCTCGACAAGCTCAAGCGCCTCATCCGTCACGCCGGAATTGAGCAGATCGACTTTGAGAACAAGTTCGTCGCTATCAAGATTCACTTTGGCGAGTTGGGCAACCTGAGCTTTTTGCGCCCTAACTACGCCCGCGCCGTCGCAGATGTCGTCAAGGAGCTGGGCGGCAAGCCCTTCCTCACCGACTGCAACACGCTCTACGTCGGTAGCCGCAAAAACGCGCTCGAGCACATCGACACCGCCTACCAGAACGGTTTTACCCCGTATGCCACGGGTTGCCAGATCATCATCGCCGACGGTCTCAAAGGCACCGACGAGGCGCTTGTCCCGGTCGAGGGCGGCGAGTACGTGCACGAGGCCAAGATCGGCCAGGCACTCATGGATGCCGATATCGTGATCAGCCTCACCCACTTTAAGGGCCATGAACAGGCCGGTTTTGGCGGCGCCATGAAGAACCTGGGTATGGGTGGCGGCAGCCGTGCCGGCAAGATGGAGCAGCACGCCGCCGGCAAGCCGAACGTCTCGACCGAGCACTGCGTTGGCTGCCATGCCTGCGAAAAGATCTGCGCGCACAACGCTGTCTCGTTCGACGACACCCGCGAGCGCGAGCTTGCCAACGGCGCTACTCGCACGGTGCACGTGGCCACCATCGACCACGATCGCTGCGTGGGCTGCGGACGCTGCATTGCGGCATGCAACCAGGACTGCATCAAGCCCGGCTATGACGCCGCGGCCGACGTGCTCAACTGTAAGATCGCCGAGTACACCAAGGCCGTCGTCGATGGCCGCCCGAGTTTCCACATCTCGCTTGCCATGGATATCAGCCCCAACTGCGATTGCCATCCCGAAAACGACACGCCTATCGTCAACGATATCGGCATGTTCGCGAGCTTCGACCCGGTCGCCATCGACCAGGCCTGTGCCGACGCCGTCATGGCATCCGAGCCGCTGCCCAACACCGAGCTCACCGATAGCGTGGCCAAGATGGAGCATAACCACGAGCATCTGGAGGGCGAGCAGGCGCGTGACCCCTTCTGCATCACACATCCCGACACCGACTGGCGCGTGTGCATCGCGCACGCCGAAAAGATCGGCCTGGGCACGAGCAAGCACGAGCTCATCGAGGTCAAGTAGCACCTAGCTATTAGACAAAACAAGCGCCTTTGTAGCACAACTGTTAGCAAAAGCCGCCCGTGAGCACAGTGCCCACGGGCGGCTTTTCGGAAGTGCTAGGGGGTCAGATAGGCCAGTAAACCGTACTATTTGCCTAAAAATACTCGTCGAGGAAGTCGTCGACCGTGTTCCAGTAGAGTTCGGGGTCGACCTGCGCGCTCTTGGCGTGGGTGGCGCCATGGACGGTGAGCTTTTGCTTGACCTTGCTGGCGCACGCGTCGTAGTTTTGGTCGAGCATGCTGTACGGCACAAAGGTGTCTTGGTCACCGTGGATAAACAGCATGGGAACCGTCGCGTGTTTGAGTTGCTCCACACTGCTCGCCTTATGAAAGTCGTAACCCGCGCGCACGTTGCACACCAAGTTTGCTACATCGAGCAAGGGAAAGCTGGGCAGGCCGAACACGTCCTTGAGCTGTAGGGAAAACTCGTCCCAAACACTCGTATAACCGCAGTCCTCGATAATGCATTTCACGTTTGCGGGCAGAGATTCCCCCGCGACGTTCATGGCGGTTGCCGCACCCATCGACTCGCCAAAGACAAGAATGCGCGCCTCGGGGTCGGCTGCAACGATCCGTCCAATCCATGCAACGACATCGAGGCGCTCGGGCCAGCCCATGCCGATATAGTCGCCGCCGGAGCGCTCGTGGGCGCGGGCGGCGGGTGCGAGTACGTTCATGCCGCGGTCGTGGAATCGCTTGACGTATCGAGCCATGCCGATGGGCTCGTTGGTATATCCATGCAGGCAGACGGCGTAGTCGTGTGCGCTCTCCGACGCAGCAAAATACCAGGCGGCAAGCTCGGTCCCGTCGTCCGCGGTGAGGTTGCTGCTCTCGCGATTCTCTTTAAACCATGCCCGCGCCTCGGTATCCTCGGCATCCGGCTGCTCACCTTCTTTGTCGTTCTTGCTATCCCGCATCATCTTCATGGTGTATGGCGCGCGGGGATTCAGCGCGAAGTCAAACAGAAAGTTGCCGGCAAATCCGAGCAGCGCAACGACAGCCACCAGTGCAACGATGCCGGCTATCTTGAGCTTTCGATTGGAACGTGCGTTTTGAGCCATGCGGTATTCTCCTATAAGATGTTAATACATCAACATTTAATGCAAGCGCATTATGGACGTTCGCCGTTGATGCGTCAACAGGCAAAGAATGGGTAAACAAAGGGTCACGTATGGTGCAAATTTCGCACGTACCCAGACGCTTTGATATAGTGTTGAGAACTCTTTACGTTGGAGGATGTAACCGGCATGTCCGATTCGAGCGACAGTTCTAAGCCGCGACCCAAGACCGCGGCCGTTCCACACTACACGGTGGGTGAGGAGATCATGAACTCCGTCACCCATGGTGTCGGCTGCCTGTTGGGTATCGCGGGCCTGGTGCTCCTGATCGTATTCGCCGCCCTGCGCGGCGGAGGCCCGGCCCACATGGCCGCGGCGATTGTCTATGGCGTCAGCATTATCCTCGAATACCTAGCCTCCACGCTCTACCACGCGATTCAGCCCGCGCGCGCCAAGCGCGTGTTTCGCATCATCGACCACAGCTGCATCTACCTGCTCATTGCGGGCAGCTATACGCCGTTTTGCCTTATCACGCTCGCAAACGACGGCGGCCCTGCGCTGTTCTTTGCCGTATGGGCCATCGCCATTATCGGCATCGCCCTCGAGTGCTTCCTACGCGAGCGTCAACCGCACTGGGTAAGCGGCCTGGTCTACCTGCTGATGGGCTGGCTCGTTGTCTTTAAGCTGCCCGAACTTGTGGCGCTGCTCAACCCCGTGGCACTTGCCCTGCTCGCCGTCGGCGGCGTGTGCTACACCGCGGGCGTGCCGTTCTATATCGCCAAAAACGTGCGCTATCTGCACAGCGTGTTTCACCTGTGGGTGCTCGCCGGCAGCATCTTCCAGTTCATGGCGGTGATCCTCTTCGTAATCTAGCGACCATGCCTGCGCGCCCGCGTTCTCGTTTGGGCGCCGGTGCAATTGCCGTATCCGCCATCAACGTTTTAACCTGACGTCCCGAATCTTGGAGGTTCGAGAAACTCCCGATGGACATAACCATCTCCCTTATCACCACCCTCGTTTTGACCCTCATCAACGGCTACTTCTCTATGTCCGAGATGGCGCTCACCACGGCCAAGCGCGCCGTGTTGGAGCACGAGGCCGAGGAAGGCGACAAGCGCGCCGAGCGTGCCATTAAGCTGGCTGCCGACTCCGACCAGCTGCTCGCCACCATCCAGGTTGCCATTACGCTCGTGGGCTTCGCCTCGTCCGCCGTCGCCTCGACGAGTCTGTCCGACCCGCTCGCCACGTGGCTCATGAGCTTTGGCATCGCGCCGCTCTCCGCCATCGCGCGCGGCCTGGCGCCGGTCATCATCACCGTCGCGGTCGCCTTCGTGTCCATCGTGATCGGCGAGCTCGTCCCCAAGCGCATCGGCCTGGCCAATGCCGAGGGCGTGTCCAAGCAGGTCGTGGGACCGTTGTCGTTTTTCCAAAAGATCGCCCGTCCGCTCGTGTGGCTGACCGGCGCCTGCTCCGATGGCCTGGCCCGCATCCTGCGCATCAAGAGCGCCGACGATCGCCAAAACGTCTCCGAAGAGGAAATCAAATACATGATCAACGAGCAGGACACGCTGCTCGATGAGGAAAAGCGCATCATCCACGAGGTTTTTGACCTGGGCGACTCGGTTGCCCGCGAGGTTATGGTCCCGCGTGTCGATATCACCATGTGCGAGGATACCGACAAGGTGGAAGAGGTCATGGCGGTTATGCGCCGTACGGGATTCTCCCGCCTTCCGATTTTCCACGAGGATCAGGATAACGTGGTGGGTATCGCCCATATTAAGGACCTTCTTGAGCCCATGATGTCAGGCGATGAGGACGATCGCGTTAAAAAATACATGCGCGATGCGACATTTGTTCCCGATACCAAGGATATCTTGCCGCTGCTTTCCGAGATGCAAAACGCGCACGAGCAGATTGTCGTGGTGGTGGACGAATACGGCGGTACCGCCGGCATCATCACTATCGAGGATATCGTCGAGGAGATTGTGGGCGAGATCGAGGACGAGTTCGATCCGGACAATAAGTACCTCACGCGCCTTTCGCGTCGCGAGTGGCTGGTGGATGGCCGTTTTCCGTGCGATGACGCG
>CALGZY010000040.1 GCA_937934355.1 uncultured Collinsella sp.
GCGACGAGTGGGAGGGCACCAACGTGACCATCCCCTACAAGCGCGCCGTCATGGAGTATCTGAACGAGCTGAGCCCGCTCGCCGAGCGCATGGGCAACGTCAACACCATCACGCGCCTACCCGGCGGCCGCCTACGCGGCGATAATACTGACTACTTCGGTTTTCAGTGCCTGGTCGAGGAGCTGGGTGTGGAGGTTGCCGGCAAGAAGGCTCTCGTACTCGGCGCCACTGGCGGCGCCGGTACCACGGCAAGTATGGTGCTGGAAGACCTGGGCGCCATCGTTGTGCCCGTGGGTCGCACGAGCGAGGTTAACTACGACAACATCGCGCAGCAGTCCGACGCCGCCCTGCTCGTCAGCTGCACACCTGCCGGCATGTTCCCCCATTGCCCCGACGCGCCTTGCACGCTCGAAGGGCTCGATGCGCTCGAAGGCGTTATCGACATTGTCTACAACCCCGCCCGCACGGGCCTGATGCTCGAGGCCGAGCGCCGCGGGATCCCCTGCATCGGCGGTCTGCTCATGCTTGTTGCCCAGGCAGCACAGGCCGTCGAGCGTTACACCAGCCAAGCCACCCCGCGCGAGCGCATCCTGGACGTAACGGAGCGCTTGTCCCGCCGCGAGCAGAACATCGCGCTAATCGGCATGCCGGGCTCGGGCAAGACCCGCGTGGGCGAGCAGATCGCCCAGCTCACGGGACGCGAGCACATCGACCTCGATCGCGCCCTCGAGGAGCGCCTGGGCATGCCCTGCGCCGACTTTATCGTCGAGCGCGGCGAGGCGGCCTTCCGCGAGCAGGAGACGGCGGCGCTGGCCGACATCTCCAAGCGCAGCGGCCTGGTGCTCTCCACCGGCGGCGGCGTGGTCACGCGCGACGAAAACTATCCGCTGCTGCACCAGAACAGCCAGATCGTGATGCTCAACCGCAAGCTCGACGAACTTGCCCACAAGGGTCGCCCCATCACCGCCCGCGATGGCATCGATAAGCTGGCGGAACAGCGCATGCCGCGCTACCGCGCCTGGGCCGACTACATCATCGACTCACGCGACTGCGCCGCCAATACCGCCCAAGCCCTCCTCGACACCCTCCCACCCGCTCTCTAACCAAAACCACCACAAAGGGGACAGGCACCTTTGTGGTGGTTTCTCGACTGCAAAGGAAGCAACCATGAAAGCACTCGTCATCAACGGCCCCAACCTCAACATGCTCGGCATTCGCGAGCCGGGCATCTATGGTAGCGACAACTACGAC
>CALGZY010000041.1 GCA_937934355.1 uncultured Collinsella sp.
GAGGTAGCCCTCCTGGTCGAAGTGCATGATCTCGATCTTCTCGGTCTCCTTCATGTGTGTCCTCCCATCACATGTGCGCAATTCTATACATCGCGCTTCTTGCTGATACCAATTATAGCCATACGATTGCTTGTTATTTAATACCAATCCAAACTCACGGAGATTTGCGGCGAACGGTCGGTTTCCTCGCCCGAGTGGTATTACAACGCCAATAGTTGTTTATTTCGAGCGCCACTACCAACGGGTTCCCCACAACTCGCCAGCTATAAAAGCGTTGCGCCAGACCCGCCCAAGCGTTTCCGGCGCAACCGCGCAGTTTAGTTATTCGGCTTCCATCTCCGCTGTCACACGGCGATACATCTCGATAACCTGAGTCGTCGCCTTGGACGGATCCTGATAGTAGCGGCCATCACACGTCTCGGCCGAGACATAGCCCGTATAGCCGTGGCGCATGAGTGCCTCGAGGTCGGCACGCATATCACGCTCGCCGTCGCCCCAGGCAAGATGCGTCGTGCCGCCGCCCACATCTACAAAGTGGGTGTGAACGATCTTGTCGCCCAAAACCTCAAAGTAGCCGTCGATCGTGTCGCCGGCAACTTCCATGGCGCCAAAGTCGATACAGGCCTTCAGGTTGGGACGATCGACCGCCTCGAGGATGCGCGCGACATCCTGTGCGGTGTTGACCAACACGGACTCCGACGGCTGCAGGGCCTCGAGCGCGACGCGAATACCGCGCGTATCGGCGTAGTCGCACACCGAGCGCAGCATGGCAACGCTGCGGGCCCAGGCGTCCTCAGCCGGCTCGTCCAGATAGGCCCAACCACTCGTCACCAGAATCTGCGGCACGCCCAACTCAACGGCAACGTCGATCACATTCTTAAAGTACGAGAGGATGCGTTTTTGGCCCGCCTCACCGCGCACCGCGACGTTCCACGGCTTGGGGTTGTTCTGCTCGGGGCACACGCACACGATCTTGATACCGTATTGGGCGGCAAGATCGCGAATCTTATCCACCGAATCGTGCTCATGGCAATCCACATACAGGTGCATCGAGCCGGTCCACAGCTCGATATTGCGATAGCCGGCCTCACCTGCAGCCTTAAAAAACGTCTCGATGCTGTAGTAACGATGGTTGATGTTCATGAGCGAAAGCTCGGGTACGACCATAGCCCTCCCCTTTCGTACGGAGTTTTAAAAAACAGGGGGCCGCCGCAGATGCGACAAGCCCCCCAAAGATCGACGCAACCGTTAGACGCGATGGAAGCGCGATTCGAACATATTAGGCAAGCACGCCAAAGTAAGCGCCGATGATGCCCACGACCATGGTGCAGAGGATCAGGACCATCGGGTTGATCTTCTTGGAGAGCAGCCAGTAGTAGAGCCAGAAGGCGGCCATACCGAGCATACCGGGCATGATGCCGTCCAGGATGTCCTGGAGAGTCTGGGCGGAGTCGCCCTGACCAATGGCGATGGGCAACGAAGCCCAGAACATGTCCTTGCTCATGGCGCCGACGACCATAACGCCGACAATGCCGACGCAGGCCATGATCTTTTGCATCAGGCCGGTCTTCTGAGCCTCGTCGAGGAAGCCAATGCCTAGCTCATAACCCTTGATAGCGCCAAAGATACGAATCAGGAACGCCGGGATGTTGTAGACGAGCAGGAAGGCGATGGGGCCAAAGACGTTGCCGGCCTGGCACAGGCTGATACCCACGGCAGCGGCGACGACGCGCAGGGTGGACAGGAAGAAGGAGTCACCCAGGCCGGAAAGCGGACCCATGAGGGCGGCCTTGATGTCGTTGACGCTCTCGGGCTCAACCTCGCCACGAGCGACCTTTTCTTCCATGGCCATCGCGATGCCGCCCACGAAGGGAGCGAGCTGCGGGGTGATGTTGAAGAATGCGCTGTGACGGTGCAAGGCCTCGGCGTAATCATCGGGACGGCCGGCATAGATCTTCTTGAGCATGTTGGCGACCATCAGGCAGAAGGCAATGTTCATCTGCTTGTAGTAGGTCCAGGAGAATTCCATGCCCAGGGCGCCGGTGTTCACGGCGCTCTTAATGAGGTCGGAGCGAGTAATCTGGTTCTCGGAATTAGAAGTCATCGTCCTCATCCCCTTCCACAGAAAGCTGGGACTGGGCGCCACCAAGGCCCAGCAGGTCGTACTTGTCGATGCCGATGATGATTGCGATCAGGGCGACGCCGAGGACGGGCACGTTGGCATAGGAGCACAGCAGGAAGCCCAGGAAGTAGAACGGCACGAGCTGCTTGGTAAGCACCAGACGGCCGAGCATGGCGAAGCCCATGGCAGGCAGGATGTTGGCTGCGACGCCAAAGCCATCGAGGACGAACGTCGGGATGAAGTCGAGCAGGCCCTGAACAGCGTCGGCACCCAGATAGAAGGAGACCGAACACAGGATAAAGGCCAGGACGACAATCACGAGACCGATAATCCAGTGCATAGCGTAGATACCCTTGAGGTTACCCTTGCTGGCAAAGACGTCGGCACGGTCGACCAGAAGGGGCATACCGGCGTTGACGACGTTCTTAATGGCCAAGCACAGAGTGGCGATGGGCATCGCGAGCGCGATAGCGGCCTCGGTGCTCTGACCCAGCTGAATAGCGAAGGCGCAGGCGAGCACACCGCCAATACACTCATCGGGCGGCACGTAAGCGCCGATGGAGATAGAACCCATGAAGAGCAGCTCGAGGCTCGCACCGATGGCGAGGCCGGACTGCAGGTCCCCGAGGACTATGCCGACGAGCGGGCACAGAACGATCGGGCGGAACGCATAGAGCGTACCGAGCTGATAATCGAGCTTACCGAAGGCAGCGATAAGTCCGATGAGGATCGCTTGAACAAGCATTGTTCCTCCCTTTGATCCCTCTTGGATCCGCGCGGCGATTCCCGACTTGTCAGCGCGCCCTTTTCCATGCCGACAATCGCCCAGACAGATCCAGCTTGTACCGGTGTGCTGTTAACACCTAAACCGGTGCAAATGATTTGATACCAATTATATAGTCATGCGAAAACTATTTAATACCAATCGCTCAACGGGCGTGTACTCCCGGTGAACGGTAGATGGGGGTAACGGGTAAAGCGTTTATCCGGTACGCCCACGAATAGGGGCGGCGCCGTGCGCGCCGCCCGTGGTTCCCAATTAGAGGGCGCTTAGGGCATCGACCTTGGGGTCGTCGGCCAGAGCGCGAATCTCGACCTCGACACCGCGGCCGACGAGCTCGCGAATGTCCTCTTCCTCGGCAGCAGTCACAAAGATCTGGCGGGAGATTTTACGGGCATCGGGACGCTGCTCGTCCTTGGACTTGGTGTTGCCCAGGTTGATGGAGGTGATCTGCGGGCAGCCGTCGACAAGCTGCTTGGCCTCGGCGATGCTGGCGACGCAGATGATCATCTTGTACTTATCGGTAACACCGGAGTTGATGGCCTCGATGGCGTGCTCCATGTCCTTGATGACGAGCTTGACGTTGGCCGGCTTTCCCATCTTGAGCGTAGTCTTCCAGACGGGATCGTTGGCAACCTTGTCGCCAACGCAGAAGATGCAGTCAGAGCCCAAGCCCTGGACCCAAGAGACGGCCACCTGGCCATGAAGCAGACGATGGTCGACGCGAAGCAGTTGAATCATGATTGACCCCCAAAGGTCTCATGCCGGAAACCCGGCCCCATTAATAGCAGGCGGTGACTAGAACTCTTCCTCGTCATCCGCATCGGTCAGCAGGTCGTTGACAAACTTGACGCGCGTGTCGTCAGCCGCGAGGATCTCGCGGATAACCTGATCGGCGGGAGCCTCCTGGTCCGAAAAGAGCAGCTGGATCAGCAGCGGCAGATTCATGTTGGCAACCAGGTAGGTGTTGGGGCGCGTCTGGACGATCTTGGTGAACTCGTTGTTGACGCTGCCGCCAAACAGGTCGGTGCACACGATTACGTCGTCGGCGGGGTCGAAGGTCGCCAGGAGCTTGGCGGCCTCCTCGGCGACGTCGGTGCGGCCGTCGACAAACATCGACAGGTCGTGGACGTTATCGCGCGCGCCCGAGAGCAGCTCGGTGCTCTCTTTGATGCCAGTCGCAAAATGCGCGTGGCTGGCAAAGATGTATTGCCTCATTGCGGTTTCCCCCAAATGAAATTAGTAGTCGAACTGGTGGTAGTAGCGGCGGTACTTGAGGTTGTGCTTGGTGACCAGCTCGTAGTTGCGCGAGAGGCGGTCGGTGGTCAGCACGGACAGGATCCAGGGCGACACGATGACGCGGAAGTCGTCGTCCAGGCCCGGGATCGCGTACTCGGCGGTGTCGATGATGACGTAGTCCTCGTCGCCGGTCACGCCGCTGGTGAGGAAGGCGCGGACGCGCTCGTCGAGGGCGCGGCACTCGTCCTCGCCCATGAACAGGAACACCGGGACGCCGGGCTCGAGCAGCTCGAGCGTGCCGTGGAAGAAGTCGTGCGAGGTGATGTGGCGGATGCGCTTCCACTGCATCTCCTCGAGCAGGCACATGGAGTACAGGATGGTCTCGCCCCAGAGGGCCCCCGAGCCGATGAACATGGTGTAGTCGGCCAGCGCGTACTTCCTGGCGAGCTCCTCGGCGCGCGGCTCGAAGCGCTTGCGGATGTCGAGCATGTCCTT
>CALGZY010000042.1 GCA_937934355.1 uncultured Collinsella sp.
GCGCCGAATGCTCGCCATCGAATTTTATCGATGGCCTATTTCAGACTGTAATGGGCAGAAGTATCGTCTGCCGATCTTGCTGGAGTCGGCGATCAGATAGCGCGAGTCGGCCTTGCTAAAGGCGAGCTGCTGGATACGACCCTCATCCATATTAGACGTAGACACGTCGCCATCCAGAATGCCGTTGGCACCGATAAACGCCGTGTCAATCCCTAGTGCGCGCAGGGTATCCTCGGCCGTGGGCCCCACAAAGGCGGCGGTGCGGCGACGGTACATGCCGCCCACCAGGCACAGCTCGCAATCCTCGCGCGCCTCGAGCAGGCTAAAGGCCGAAAGCGAATTGGTCACATAGATGGAAGGCAGTTTGTCGGTGACTCGGAGAGCGCCAATGCGATCTCACGACGGTTGCGCTCATTGTCTCAATTAGATACTCAACGAAATACGGCCCCGCAGCTCAATAAGCTGCGGGGCCGTACTATACACCGACGAATCAACGACGAAGTGCATCCACTATTTGGCCAGCTCCTGAACGATCCAGTCAATTGCACCTTCGGGATCGTTGGTAAGGTCGATATACTCCTTGCCCCTTGTGGTGAGCAGTTTAATTCCAAGGCGATCGGTATCGGCCTTCATAGCGTCATAGTACATGCGTGCCTGGGGTGCCAGAACAATCACGTTGTACTGATCCATCGTCTCATAGTGGCTTCCGTACGCACCGGACTGAGAAACCAGATCGATACCCTTAGCAGCGGCACCTTCGCGAAGAGCATTTGCCAAGAGAGTCGAAGTGCCGGCACCCTGGCAAAGCACAAGCACGCGGATCTGCTCCGCCTTGTCCTTTACCGCCTCGAGAGCTTTTGCGACATTTTCCTGTGCGGCAATAGCATCTGCATCCGAGGTTCCTGCAGTCTCCTTTGCAGACTCTTCCAAACAAAGCTGATGGTCATACGCCTTGCAGAACGGATAGTAAATCACAAAGTCAACGACCAACAGCACTGCCATCAATACGAGAGAACGCAGATCGAGACCCGTGGTGAGGAATGCACCGATTGGGCCGGGAAGCGCCCACGGCATGGTATACATGGGGGCGTTCATTCCAATGACGTCAATGAAAAATTTACCGATAATGGCGTTGACCATAGGAGCCACTAGGAAGGGCACGAACATATAGGGATTGAGAACAATCGGCATACCGAAGATAACGGGCTCGTTAACTCCAAAAATCACCGGGATAATCGATGCCTTGCCCATGGCTTTAAGCTGCTTGGAGCGCATAAACATGATCAGGATAATAGGAACGATGAACGTGCAGCCAGAACCGCCCAGACCGCCGATGAAGCTTGTAAAGTCCTGCGTGAGAGCAATTGACGGGCGTCCACCTGCTTGGAAAACCTCAAGATTGGTAACGGTATTGCCGTAGAGCGCAGCATTGATCGGACTCATGACAACCGAAGCACCGTGGATACCCATAAATTGGAAAAGTGCGACCGCGCCTTCGATAAGCGCCATGCCAGGATAGGTGTCAACCGCGGAGAACAGCGGCGAGATGAGAGCGGATACCAAATTGGCGAACGGCACAGCAAGCAGCTTGCGGCTCGCAAGATCGATAAAAGCGCACGCAAGGATCGAAAACCCAAATGCAAAGATATCGCGAAAACTCTGCGCAATAGAGCCAGGGACCTCTTTGGGGAGCTTGATCGTCACATTATGGCTAATGCACACCTTATAGATATTAACGGTCAAGAATGCGGCTACGAACGCAGCGAGAAAACCCTTGGTTCCCATATAGCCGGTTTCAAAAACAGATGTATCTGCTCCGCCAATCGAGACAACATCGTTCGTCACCGATAGCAAGAGCATGCCGCACATGGCACAAACCATGCACGAGGTGGGGTTGAGAGATTTACCCGAAGGCATGCGACGGTTCATCGACATGGCAAGTGAGCTCGCCGTGGTGCCGGCCACCATAATGCCAAGAAGTCCCATGGTATATGCATAGATTTTATTGAAGAAATCCAGCACCTCAGACGGAAGCGTGATGCCTACATAGGCAGGGAGCGTCGAAAGAAGAAGGAACAGGCTCGAGAACAGCACAATTGGCATATTCGAGAGAAAGCCATCCTTAATCGCCACCAGATAAATGTTCCTCGAGATTTTGTCGAAGAGGGGCTGGTGTTTTTCAAGGAATTTGACGATAGCGTCCATAACACATCCTTTCATGATTCCCGGGCACACAACGATTTATCCGGACTCAACCGTCGTCGTCCCCGTTTGTATCCACTTATGTAAGTGAATACGTTCTTGTGTGAAATGTAATATCATTTGCGCGATTTATCATAACCAATTCTTCTTCCGCTTTGTCGATATGTCAAGAATTCAAATACTTATTCGGTGAACGGTAGTTGATTAATATAATGTTTTCCCAGCTAAAGGCTATTTTTTCCGAGCAGTACAATAAGTTTGCAACCGTTCACCGATTGGATATAACATATTGAATATATTGTTGTAACAATATTAGAGACAATGTCACAAGCCTGTCGTTCTAGTCAAAGGAAGTAACAATGCCCAAACGATTACTGAACATGTCCGCATCCGATTTTGCCGCCACGTCACCCATGGATCTAAAACAGGCGATTCTGGCTTCCGAGGGACGTACCATCATGGCGGAAAACGTACCCTCTTCCCAATTTCTCGGCGGCGTTACTAATGCAGAAATCGAACGTGCCGCAGGTGCCGACCTGCTTCTGTTTAACGCGCTCGATGTGTTCGATCCAGTTATTGCCGGTATTCCAGATGATCTCAATGAAAACCCGGTCACTTGGGTGAAGCGAGCATGCGGAAGGCCCATTGGCGTCAATCTGGAGCCAGTTGATAACGAGGCAGAGATGTCTGAATCCCGAACGGAAATCCCCATGGGTCGTCGCGTCTCTCCCAAGACCTTAGAAAAGGCTAACGAACTCGGATTTGATTTTATCTGCCTGACGGGCAACCCTGGAACCGGCGTCTCCAACGATGCAATCGCCCATTCGATTAAACTCTCCAAAGAGCATTTCAATGGCCTGGTCATAGCCGGAAAAATGCATGGAGCGGGCGTTGCGGAACCTGTCATGACGCTCGAAATTGCGCGCAAGTTTGTTGACCTCGGCGTCGATATCCTTCTCGTGCCAGCCCCCTACACCGTCCCTTGCTTCCAAGAAGCAGACCTGCGCGCCATCGTAGACTTTGTACGATCCCACAACGTAGGCAAGTCAATTGAAGAGAAGGTTCTCGTCATGGCGGCGAACGGGACGAGTCAAGACTCCTGCGACAGCGAGACCATTAAGAAAATAGGCCTTGCAGCAAAAGCAGCCGGTGCTGACCTCCAACATATCGGGGACTCCATGAACGGTATTTGCCTGCCCCAGAATATCTTCACGCTCGGACAAGCCCTTCGTGGATACAGGCATCAGATCGTCATGCTGAGCCGCTCTGTGATACGTTAAGGTTACCTTGCCCACGTTACATCCCGACTGAGGCAACCATCAGGTATAACCAACATGCAAACTGAGGCTCTAATGCTCGATACACACGAAAAACGGCCACTCTATTTACAGCTCACCGACGCGCTGCTCAAGCAGATCGTCGATGAATATCAAGCAGACGATAAACTTCCAACAGAAATGGAACTCTGCGACGAATACGCCGTAAGCAGAACAACCGTCCGACTTGCCATGAGTGAGCTGGAGCGTCGTGGAAGTATCTATCGAATCCAAGGTAAGGGGTCGTTTGTTGCACCGAAACGCGTTAGCGAGCTCAATTCACTTTTAGACTTTGACTTTGCAAGCCATTGCGATGGCGTTGATCCGGATGCCATCACCAAACATTTCGGCGGCCTCACATCGGGTCGTCCAATTTCCGTAATGATGCTCCAACAATTTGGATGTCAAAGTCGCGATGAAATTCAGCGTCTTGAATTGACCTACGAACTTGAAGGCAGCTTCATAGGCGCTGATACGTTCTTCATTTCAAAGTCGCGCGTTCCGAATAACCAGTTAGATTTTCAGGCATTTAGCAGAATCATGGACGACTTGTCCAAGTCTATCCAATCTGTTAGGGAAAGCTATAGAGCACGTCAGCTTAGCGATTCCGAAGCCAGTAATTATGGTGTTGCAAAACTTCCGGTCATCGAACTGACTCATTATGCTTACGACTCCGGAGGCAAACTAATCTCAATTGTCTGCCGCACCGTCTTAACTGGGCGAATCCCTTATCAAAACTTTATTTTCAAGTCCTAATGTTCTTTTTCTTTTGTCTCGATCTGTAACACGTAGCCGAGTTTTTAAGTCCTAACCGTTACAGATCGAGACAAACAAGGTAGACCCCGCCGAATCGTCTCAATCTGTAACACTAAGACCGGTTTTGGACGTCTAGATGTTACAGATTGAGACGATTTGATAGTGGAGTCCTCATTTGCGCGTCATATCGCGTAGCGCTGACGCGCTGGTTCCCACAATGGCAGGAGGTAAAAGTCCTCCCGCATCGCCTGTTAGCAATCCAATAGCGTTAGCTAGCAGATGACCTGCGTGTGTTCCTCGATGGCAGTGCGGTCCTCGGCCGAGATACCCGGCTCGCACACCACGGCGTCCAAACTGTCCAGGCGGCAGAAGGTGTAGAAGTCGCGCTTGCCGATCTTGCTGGAGTCGGCTATCAGATAGCGCGAGTCGGCCTTGCTAAGGGCGAGCTGCTGGATGCGGCCCTCTTCCGTGTTAGACGTGGACACGTCGCCGTCCAAGATGCCGTTGGCGCCGATATAGGCTGCGTCGATTCCCAGCGCGCGCAGGGTATCCTCGGCCATGGGGCCCACAAAGGCGGCGGTGCGGCGACGGTACATGCCGCCCACGAGGCACAGGTCGCAGTCTTCGCGCGCCTCGAGCAGATTAAACACCGAAAGCGAATTGGTCACAATGCGCAGGCGAAACGCCGGCAGCATCGAGGCCATCTGCTCAACCGTGGTGCCCGGGCCCAAAAAGATGGTCGAGCCTTCCTCGATAAGCTCCACAGCACGGCGCGCAATCTGCAGCTTTTCCTCGGCATGCTTAGTGCGCTTTTCGCTGTGCGAGTACTCATGGCGCAGCATAGCGTGGGGACGGCCCTGCGCACTACGGGCTCCGCCGTGCACGCGCTCGATCTCGCCTAGGCTCGCAAGCTCCTCAAGATCGCGGCGGATCGTCATATCCGAGACGCCCAACGCATCAGAAATCTCCTTGACCGAGACCGTGCCCTGCTCCTCGAGCAGCTGACGAACCTTATCCTGACGCTCCGCCTTAATCATTTTTACTCCTTTGAGTGATTTTGTTCGCAGTTATAGTAATCGAACAGTTATGCTCACTCACCCTAAACGGTCGATTTTTCCCGGTGAACGGTAGAAAACTTGGTGTCAAACGTAGAATGACGGATTATTTAGACGCCAAGAGACCGACAAAAAATATGCAAATAGCTGCTCTTTTAAAATCATTTCAATCCAATGTTGCCTCAATAAAGCAAATTGAACTTTGCCGAACAATAGAAAACAGATTGACACATTAATTCTATTAGACTCAAATAACAGGCGATTTAAACAAACAGATTCGAACATGTTCGATCTGCATGGAACGGAAGGAGTTGCAGACATGTCCGCAGAGAGCAATCTGTTCTTCGAAGACACCGTGTTTGTTTGCGACCGCACCACGCAAGAAGAGGTCTTTACCGAGATCGCCAATAAGCTGTCACTCAAAAACTATGTGGCGCCCGCGTTTCTCAAGAACATCATCGAGCGCGAAAAGGGCTACCCCACCGGCATGGATATGTCTGTTGTCGACCCGGAACTGCCCAGCTTTGCCGTTCCCCATACCGAGGTCGAGTTCGTTCACACCCGTCGCATCGTCCCCGTCAAGCTGACGACCCCCGTCGAGTGGCACTCCATGATCGACCCCTCGCAGACCTTCCCCGTCTCGTTCCTGTTTATGATCCTCAACGACGACAAGGAGGCCCAGGTAGGCATCCTCGCCAAGATCATGGACTTCGTTAACGCTCTTGGCACCGATCGCGTCAAGGAGCTGTTCTCCATGACCGACGCCAAGGCCATCTACCAGTTCTTGGTCGACAACTTTCCTGCCGACTAGCCAATTACCCTTAGGAATCCGCGGAATAACCCGCATAGAGAAAGGAATTCATCATGATTAAGGTTCTCGCAGCTTGTGGCGCCGGTGTTAACTCCAGCCATCAGATCAAGGACGCCATCGAGTCCGAGTTCAAGAATCGCGGCTACAACCTGCACTGCGACGCCGTGATGATCAAGGACGTTAACGAGGAGATGCTCTCTCAGTACGACATCTTCGCCCAGATCGCCAAGACCGACTTTGGCTTTGAGGTTAAGACCCCGATCGTCGACGCTGGCCCGATCCTCTATCGCATGCCTGCTATGGCTAAGCCGGTTTACGACAAGATTGAGGCCATTATCAAGGAAAAGGGTCTCAACTAATCTTTTGCAGCTTCGCTCTGCACAATCTTTGGCTTTAAGGAAGATGACGACCGGGAACGGCATCTTCCTTTTTTAAGGCAACATACGGAAAAGGAAATTCTCTTTTAGGAAAGAGGGAGACATGGACGCAGTTATCGGGTTTGCTAATGCCGTCTTTCAGCCGCTGATTGACCTTGGCGCAGCCCCTATGATGACCATCGTTTTGACGGTTATCGCCCTTCTCTTCAAAGTTAAGTTTACCAAGGCCCTCGAGGGCGGCCTTAAGCTCGGTATCGCCATTACCGGCATCGGCGCCATCATCAACATTCTGACGACGGCCTTCTCGAGCGCCATGACGACGTTCGTTGAGTCCACCGGCCTTCAGCTCACCGTTACCGACGTGGGTTGGGCACCGCTGGCCACCATCACCTGGGGTTCTCCCTACACGCTGTACTTCCTGATGGTCCTCGTCATCGTCAACATCGTGATGATCGTGCTCGCCAAGACCAACACCATCGACGTCGACATCTTTGACGTTTGGCACCTCGCCTTTGTCGGCCTTGCCTGCATCTACTTTGGCGCCAACATTGTCGTCGCCACGCTGCTCGTCGTCTTCGTCGGCGTCATGAAGATCATGAACTCCGACCTCATGAAGCCCACGTTCAACGATCTTCTGGGTGCTCCCGAGGAGAACCCCATGACCACGACTCACATGAACTACATGATGAACCCGCTGGCCATGCTGCTCAACAAGATCATCGACAAGGTGCTCCCCTTCCTCGATAAGTACGACTTCGATGCTGCCAAGCTCAACAACATGATTGGCTTCTGGGGCTCCAAGTTTGCTATTGGTATCTACCTGGGCGTCTTCGTCGGCCTTCTTTCGCACCAGACCCCGCAGCAGATCTGCACGCTCGCCTTTACCGCCGCAACCTGCCTCGAGCTGTTCTCGATGATCGGTTCTTGGTTCATCGCAGCCGTCGAGCCGCTGTCTCAGGGCATCTCCGACTTTGCCAACAACAGCAAGTGGCTCCAGGGCCGCACCCTCAACGTCGGCCTCGACTGGCCCTTCATCGCCGGCCGCGCCGAGATCTGGGCTGCCGCCAACATCCTTGCCCCCATCATGCTGGGTGAGGCTCTGCTGCTCGCCAACGTTCCCTGCCCCTTCTCCCCGACTGGCACTTGGAACGGCCTGCTGCCGCTCGGCGGCATCATCGCCATGGGCCTGACGCCGGCGCTGCTCGTCGTCACCCGCGGCCGCGTGATTCGCATGGTCGTTATCGGTGCTGTCCTGCTGCCCGTCTTCCTGGGCGCCGGCACCCTCGTCGCCGACTTCGTCACCTTTACCGCGAAGACCGTCGGCGCATTCCCCGATGGCGTTACCGGCCTGATCTCTCAGACCACCATGGAAGGACCTGTCGAGAAGTTCCTGGCCTTCTTCGTGGGCAAGGCAACCACGGGCGATGTGACCATGATCATCGCTACGGTCGTTGCCATCGTCGTGTACGTCGCGCTCTTCGCTTGGTATCGCAAGCAGATGATCGCCCGTAACATCGAGTACGCGAAGCAGGACAAGTGCACCCTCTCGCCGCTCACCACCGGCAAGTTTACCGAGGAGGACCTCAAGGCTGCTAAGGAAGCCGAGTCCGCAAAGGCAAACGCCTAACCAATTGCCACATATCCCCTGTGGAAGAAACCCGTCGTATCCCGGCGGGTTTCTTTTTTTCGTCCCAAGCAAATCAATCATCACTTTTTTGAGAAAAATACCCCCTGCTTTAGTGGGGTGTAGTGATAATCTCGCCTGTTCGCGCTACAGTTTGTCGGAAATACCTCGATGTTAGGAACCAAATGATCACTTCCGAGCTTTTCGGCACCGCGCCGTGCGGTACCCCCGTTCATCGTTACACCCTCAACGGGCCCGAGATCTGCGTTCGCATTATGGACTATGGCGCCACCGTGCTTGGTATCGATGTGCACGACATTCCCGGCAACGTGCGCGATGTGGTGCTGGGCTTCGATAAGCTCGAGGATTACTTTGACAACCCCGCCTGCTTTGGTGCGACCATCGGGCCTGTGGCCAACCGCACCGCGGGCGCCACGATCACCATCGCCGGCACGGACTGGCATATGCCCGCCAACGAGGGTGCCAACAACCTTCACAGCGACCTTGAGCACGGCCTGCATAAACGCGTGTGGGACGTTGAACTCGACGAGACTCACAACGCCGTTCGCATGACCACCTCGCTTGAGGATGGCGAGCTGGGCCTACCCGGCAACCGCACCTTTACGGCCGTGTTTACCGTGACGCGCACCGGCGTCTTCCGCATCGAGTATGGCTGCGAGAGCGACCGCGCAACCTACGTGTCCATGACCAACCACACGTACTTTAACCTTGCCGGTCATAACGCCGGCATGGACTGCGAGCACTTCTTTGTTGCCAACGCTGCCCACTACCTGCCCATTAACGAGCAGAACATTCCCACCGGCGAGATTGCTCCGGTCGAGGGCACGCCGTTTGACTTCCGTGAGCTGCGCCCCGTCGCTCCCGGCATGGAAGCCGACGACCCGCAGATTAAGCAGGCACGTGGCTACGACCACTGCCTGTGCATCGATGGCTATCAGTACGGCCGTAATCTGCGCCGCGCGATGCACGTCGAGGAAATGTGGACCGGTCGCGAGCTGGACTACTACACCACCGCACCGGGCGTGCAGCTCTACACCGGCAACTGGCTGGGCGACGAGCACGCCAAGGACGATGCCAACTATGGCTGGGGCGCCGGCTTTGCCCTCGAGGCAGAGATGTACCCCGACACGCCGCACCAGCCGCTGTTCCCGCAGGGCATTGTGGGCCCGGGTCACCCCTACAGCAATGTGATCGAGTACCACTTTATGAGGCACTAAGCCCACAATGCAACATATTGCACAGCAACGCCCGCCGGCACCACCGCCGACGGGCGTTTTTCTACCTAGTCATTGGGGACGTTCTTAAATGACTAGTTGGATGGGGTCGGGGTTGGAGCTGGGGAGGTAACGGATTTCTAGCTCTATGCCGAGTTCTTGCAGCTCTTTGAAGGCAGCGATGTCCGTATCGTCTACGGCGACTGCGGGCGTTATGGGGTGCTTGCCCTCCCCTGCCTGCATATGGCCGATGCTGATCTTGGCGATCGGCACACCACCCTTAACCAGCGCGAGCGCATCGACGGGTGAGGCTACCATGATCAGAATCCACTGACGCGGCGTTGCGGTATGAATGATGTCGATGGTCCTTTGCACCGAGAAAAACCGTGTCCAGACGCCTTCTGGCGCCGCCACCCTCATGGGTGCCCATTGGCGCGAATCCGCCGCGATCTCATCGTTGACGATTAGGACAAGGTTGGAACCCACGGCTTCGTTCCACAGCTCAACGTCTTGCCCGTAAATGAAACGGTCGTCGATACGTGTGAGAAGAATCTTGGGTTGAGCCATCGCTGCCCCATTCTGCTTGAGATCCGCAAGAGCAAGACATCACGTCACCAATATTAGTGCATTTAAAGTGAGAAAAGCCGTCAGAGCACTTGCGCTGATGTGCGATGTCCCGTATCATAGACAGCCGTTGACGCCTCAGTTGCGTCACCACATGGCCGCCAGCGTAGCTCAGTTGGTAGAGCACCGCTCTCGTAAAGCGGGGGTCACCGGTTCGAGCCCGGTCGCTGGCTCCATTGCACAAGATAGCCGCCTTCGGGCGGCTTTTTTGTTGCCGATTTTGAGTGCGCATGCGCCAATGCAAGCACAACGCCGCCGGCAACTCCCCTACTCAACAAAACCCCGCCAACCGCAATCCCCAAAGGAACCGCGATCAGCGGGGTTCAAGCGCGCTCCTCAAGGGAATCACGCCATCAGACGAACAGTTCAGCCGAGCAGCGCGCTACTCCTCCCAGTAAGCATCTGCAAGCAGCTTAAAGCAAATCTTCTTGACCGGCTGCGCGCCATCGCCCGGGAACTCGAGCGTGGGCATGTGAGGCTCGCCGGTAACGAACA
>CALGZY010000043.1 GCA_937934355.1 uncultured Collinsella sp.
GGCAAGGCATGACCAGAAGGTCTATGCCTTGCCTTTTTCATGCCAACTTGTTCGCCCTGGACGTCGCTCGCTGTCCGTCCTCTACCTGCGGCGTTGACTTGGTTGACACTTAGAACATCGATGTAGTCATTGGGGACGTTCTTAAACGACTGCCCAACGGCTGTTGAGCACATGGCTCGCATGACAGCCGTCTCTTTTATGTTTCCTTTAGCCGTCGCTGTCTAGGATGGGGGTTAGTCGATAGGAAGGGAGCACCGGGATGGACGACGCGAGCGAGCGTGCAATCGAAGAGGACATGCTCGATCAGTTCAACTACTTTGATGATGAGGATGAGGAGCTAATCGATCGTCGCGAGCCAGCGCCGCTTGATTCCTTTGATCTGGTCGATGAAGAGCCCAACGAGGACGAGGGCGAATCAACGGAGCCCCCACAGTCTTCGCGCCTGGACTCGCTGCTTTCGAGAGTCCCTATGCACCACGGCGCTCGTGCCGGTGCACTCCATATGAAAACTGACTGGCGCCAGATCGTGACGGCAGGCGATGAGCTTGCCGTCGATGCGCCGCTCACCGATAAGTCATCCATCATCTGCCGCACCGGCATGCTTATGCTGGCAAGCGGAACGGGTGCCTGGCGCGTGCGCGATACCATGAATCGTGTTGCCGCTGTGCTCGGCGTCACGATTCACGTCGACCTGAGTCTTCTGTCGTTTGAGTGCACCTGCATCGAAGATGGCCACTGCTTTAACGAGGTTGTCAGCCTGCCCACAACGGGAGTCAATACCCATCGCATTTGGATGATGGAGAGCTTCTTAAAGGAAATCGAGACGTATGGGCGCCGGTTTACCGTGCACGAATACCACGAGATGCTCAAGACCGTTGAGAGCTCAAAGCCCGATTACGCTCCCTGGCAACAGGGCCTTGCGGCAGCCTGTGCTTGCGGCGCCTTCGTCTTTTTGCTCGGCGGCGGCCCTATCGAGATGGCCTGCGCATTCGTAGGCGCTGGTGTCGGTAACTTTGCCCGCTCCCATATTCTCAAGCAGGGTCTTGGCCAGTTTAGCGCGCTGACGACTGGTGTTGCGCTCGCTTGCGTTTCGTATCTGCTGGCATTGCTCGGCCTTGGCCAGGTCATTCCAGGGGCAATGTCGCACCAAGAAGGCTATATCGGCGCCATGCTCTTTGTGATTCCCGGCTTTCCCCTCATTACGGCAGGCCTCGACATCGCTAAGCTCGATATGCGAAGTGGAATCGAGCGTCTTTCGTATGCTGTGTCGATTATTGTGATGGCGACCCTCGTAGGTTGGATGGTTGCCGAGTGCGTGGGACTGGCGCCGGATGACTTCGCCCCGCTCGGCCTCTCACCGTTGGCTCTTACGCTCTTGCGCATACTGATGAGCTTCGTTGGCGTATTCGGCTTCTCGGTGATGTTCAACAGCCCGGTAAAGATGGCCGCGGCAGCTGGGTTGATCGGCGCCGTGTCCAATACCCTGCGTCTGACCCTTGTCGATGCGCCGACGATGATTCCCTTCCTGGGCCTCAGCACGGGAATGCCTCCCGAGGCAGCAGCGTTTATCGGCGCGCTGGTATCGGGGCTGCTCGCAAGCTTGGCTGAAGTCAAGCTCACCTACCCGCGCATCGCCCTCACGGTGCCTTCGATTGTCATTATGGTGCCGGGCTTGTATCTGTATCGCTCGATGTATTACATGTGCACCTTCGACACGGTCAATATGCTCGGCTGGTTTGTGCGCGCAGTGCTCATCGTAGCGTTTCTGCCCGTTGGACTGGGTGTGGCGCGTACGCTCACCGACCCTCGCTGGCGCCACACCAGCTAATTGGTGCAAGGGGGACAGGTTACTTTGCACCCCCAATGAGTTGCGGTGAAATAGGGACTGAATTGCTGCTTAAAGGGTCAAAACAGTCCGTATTCCACCGCAACTTATGGGGTCGGGGGGATTATTGGTGCCCTGCATCTCCATAAACTCAACGCTTACGAAGCGCGCGCCGTTCGTGTTAGGGTAGTTCCACCACATAAGTAGTCGCAGACGCACGTACCACGGGCGGGCGAGATGAAGTCCCAACAGCTCCATCTTGCCCGCCCGTTTTTGTTGCGTGGTGCCGCGGCGTAACACAGAAAGGATTTTGTCCTTTATGCCTATCAACAAACGAGAGAGACTGCTGTTCACCTTTATCATGTGCTTTTGCATGGTGCTCTGGATGAGCATCTACAACGTTGCCCTGCAGCATGGGGCCATCAGCGGCGAGGTTGTTGCCGCCGCGTGGCTCGGCTTCCCCGTTGCCTACATTTTTGCCATGTGCTGCGACTGGTTTGTTGCCAGCCCCCTTGCCAAGGGTTTCGCTTTTAAATTCCTGGTCACGCCGGGCAAGAGCTCGCCACTTGCCATGACGCTCGCCGTCAGCTCCTGCATGGTCGTTCCCATGGTCATCATCATGTCGCTGTACGGTGCCTGCGAGGGTCTGACGCACATGCCCGGCGGCATCCTTGCGAACCTGTATTCCGTGCCCGCGATCTGGATGATCAACATCCCGCATAATTTTGTGATGGCGCTGCCGTGGAACCTTTTGGTAGCCGGTCCGATTTCCCACTTCGTCTTCCGTCGCGCCTTCCCTGTGGGGACGGTTTTCGAGGAGGAGCATGCCGAGCTCTTGGAGCAGGCTATGGCTCCTGAGTGCGAGTAGCTCGCTTAGGGATCTGCTGAGCGCGGGCGACTTGCTTGGTTGGAGCCCTAAGCGTGGATAGCTCTCTCGGCGACATCGCGGGCGTGAGCGGTGCGCATGACCGGAGGGCCCGTGCTGCTCCGTTGCCCGACGTGCTAGCGCGCAGAACAATCTGTTGGTGCATTCGGCGGCTGCTGAAGCGTTTCGGCAGCCGCTTTTTATACGGAGTTTAAATACAACAGTCTGTTGTATTACGTAGAGTGGTATATCTCTAGCAGGAAAAATGCGAGAGACGGAGCATTATGGCGTTGCTAGTAGGACTGGACGTAGGGTCGACGACGACCAAAGTTTACGCGATGCACGAGGATATGACCGAGGCGTGGTGGGGATATCGCCGCCACGGGGCGTGTCAGACAGCGAGCGTGCGCGCCATGCTCGGCGAGCTCGCCGAGCGCTTTCCCCATGAGTCGCTGCGCGTTGCGGTGACCGGCTCGGGTGCGCGCGATATCGCGACCGCGCTGGGCGCCTCGTACGTTCAGGAGGTGGTCGCCAACGCGCTCGCGATCAGCAGGTTCTATCCGCAGACGCGCTGCGCCATCGAGCTGGGCGGCCAAGACGCCAAGATGATCTTCTTCCGCACCAACGATAAGGGAGACATCGAGGTTGCCGACATGCGCATGAACGGCTCGTGCGCAGGCGGTACCGGTGCATTTATCGACGAGATGGCAAAGCTCATGGGGGTCGGCACCGAATCGGGCGAGTTCGAGCAGCTCGCAAGCCGGGGAACGACCGTCCACGAGGTCTCGGGCCGCTGCGGCGTGTACGCAAAGACCGATATCCAGCCGCTGCTCAACGAGGGCATTCCTACCACCGACCTGGCGCTTTCGGCGCTTCACGCGGTCGCCCGCCAAACGATCGGCGGTCTGGCCCAGGGTATCGACATCGAGCCGCCGGTAATCTTCGAGGGCGGTGCGCTCGCCTACAACCCCACACTGGTCCGCGTGTTCCGGGAGCAACTGAATCTATCGGACGATCAGGTTATCGTCCCGCGCGATCCGCAGATCATGGTCGCGCGCGGTGCCGCCCTGTCGCTGACCGACATGTTCGCATCGTCCCAACCGATCGACCTTCCCGACGCTTTTGTCCGGCTGGATAAGCTCGAGACGGTCGCGCCCGCAAGCGGGGAGGGACGTCTTGCCCAGCCCTTTTTTGCCACACCTGCCGAGCAGGCGGATTTTACGGCACGCCATGGCAAAGAGACGCCGGCAAAGGGTCCGGATGCGTATGCGCCCGGAGAGACGGTGCGTGTGGCGCTCGGTATCGATTCGGGGAGCACGACGACCAAGTTCGCCCTGGTCGATGAGGCGGGTGAGCTTGTCGATTCGTTCTACGCGTCTAATAACGGCAGACCGCTCGACGTCGCCCAACAGGGTCTTGTCAGCTTGAAGAACCGCTGGGAGACAGCGGGAGTCACGCTTGCGATCGATGCCGTGGGCACCACGGGATACGGCGAGGAGCTTTTCGCGCGCGCGTTCCACGCCGACTACCATACGGTCGAGACGGTCGCGCACGCCCGCGCCGCGTGCGCATGCGTTCCCGATGCGACCTTCGTGCTCGACATCGGCGGACAGGATATGAAGGCCATCTGGCTCAACCACGGCGTGCTGACCGATATCGTCGTCAACGAGGCGTGCTCTGCGGGCTGCGGCTCGTTCCTCGAGGGTTTTGCCAAAAACCTCGGAATAGCCGTTGAGGATATCGCGACCGAGGCATTTTCGTCCAAAGCCCCCGCCGTTCTCGGCAGCCGCTGCACGGTGTTCATGAACAGCAGCGTCGTTTCCGAGCAGCGGCGCGGTAAGGGTCCGGGCGACATCATGGCCGGTCTCTGCCGTTCGATTATCGAGAACGTGTTCACCAAGGTCATTCGCGTTTCAAATCTCAACCGTCTGGGCGACAAAGTCGTCGTCCAGGGCGGCACGTTCCGAAACGACGCGGTGCTGCGCGCATTCGAGCAGTATCTGGGCAAACCCGTCACGCGTGCGCCCCACCCGGGGCTGATGGGCGCTATCGGTATCGCCCTGCTCGCGCGCGAGGAATGCCGCAAGGGCGACGCCGGCACGTCGTTTATCGGGCTCGATGCCGTGGAGCGCTTCGAGCATCGCGAGTTCGGCGGCGTTACCTGCCGTCGGTGCAACAACCGCTGCCAGCGCGCGGTCGTGGCATTTGGCGACGGCTCGCTTTACGTCACGGGCAATCGCTGCCCGCGCGGCGGCGCCATCTCATGGGATGAGCTCGTGCGCGAGGTTCCCGCGGCGGAGGAGCTGCGTCCGCAGGGTGCTTGCGAGGCACAGGCACCCGGCACGGGGCGCGACCGGACCGCGGCTGCCCCCAATCTCTTTGTCGACCGCGAGAAGCTGCTGTTCGAGTCGTACCCCACGGTTCCCGTCTGCGGGGGGCGCGATGTCACGATCGGCATTCCCCGTGTGCTCGAGTTCTGGGACACCATGCCGTTCTGGTCGACGTTCTTCAGCACGCTCGGCTTTAAGGTGCGCGTCTCGGGACGCAGCACCAAGGCGATGTACGAGCGCGGTCTGGCGCACGTCACATCCGACACCGTGTGCTTCCCGGCCAAGCTCGTCCACGGGCACATCCGCAATCTCGTCGACGCCGGCGTCGACCGCATCTTCATGCCCATCATCACGACGGTGCCCACCGAAAACACCGCCTCTACCAGCGAGTGGATGTGCGCCGTCGTAAAGGGATACCCCTACGTGATGCGCAATTCCGATAACCCGGAGGAGCGTTTCGGCGTTCCGTTCGATACGCCGCTGTTCCACTGGTACGACGAGGGCGACCGAAACCGCCAGCTCAAGGCGTGGTGCAAGGAGACCTTCGATATCGATGCCGACCTGGTTGCCAAGGCGACCGAGCAGGCGGACCGCGCGCAGGAGACGTTTGAGAACCAGCTGCAGCTGCGCGGCAGGCAGGTGCTCGAGAACGTGCGCGAGGACGGCGGCTACGCGGTGGTGATCGCTTCGCGCCCGTACCACAACGACCCGCTGGTCAACCACGGGCTGCCCAAGCTCTTCTCTGAGCGCGGCATCCCCGTGCTGACGCCCGATGCGGTGCCGGGGGTCTGCAACGTCGATCTTTCCAACAGCCGCATCGACATCGTGAACAACTACCATGCGCGCATGCTGTCGTGCGCGGTCATCGTCGCATCGACGCCCGAGCTCGAGCTCGTGCAGATGGGCAGCTTCGGCTGCGGCCACGATGCGTATCTCACCGACGAGATCGCGCGCATGATGGGCGAGATGGGCTCCAAGGTTCCGATGATGATCAAGCTCGATGAGAGCGACGTCGCCGGTCCCATGGGCATTCGCGTGCGTTCGTTTATCGAGTCGGTCAACCGTCGTCGCGCGGAGGAGCGTGCCGAGGGCGCCCGGGTGCACGCGGTCCATCCGCTCGACGACCCGTATAAGGTCAAGTACACCAAGCGCGACCGGCACGACAAGATCGCGCTGGTCCCCAACACCTCCCATGCGTTCTGCAGGCTCATGACCGCGGCGATGCGCAATCAGGGCGTGCGCGCCGAGGCCCTTGATATCGGGCGCGAGGATGCCATCCGCCTGGGCAAACGCTATGTGCACAACGACATCTGCTTCCCCGCGCAAATCGTGATCGGCGAGGCGCTCGCGGCACTCGAGAGCGGTAAGTACGACCCGCACGACGTCGCCGTGGTGACTGGCAAGTATATCGGCGACTGCCGCCTGACGCACTACATGCCCCTGCTGCGCCGCGCGCTCGACGACGCGGGATACGACTATGTCCCGGTGCTCACCAACGACGACGTCGATGCCCACAATGCGCATCCGGGCTTCAAGCTCGGCCTTGGCCCGAGCATCCAGATCGCCTACGGTCTTCCCATGATCGATGCCCTCGAGGCCATGCTTAGGCGCATCCGTCCCTACGAGCTCGAGAAGGGCGCGGCGGACGCTGCGTTCGACCGCGCGCTCGATGAGGTTATCGAGGGCATGGAGCGCTCCGGGCTGAGAGGCCAGGCGACGGGCTTCAAACGCGCGCTTGCGATCATGGACGCCGTTCCGTACGACCGCTCGAACCCGCATCCGACCGTTCTCATCGTGGGCGAGTACCTGCTCAATTTCCATCTCGGCGCCAACCACGAGATCGAGCGCTACCTCGAGGACAACGGGCTCGAGGTCATCGAGGCGCGCATGACCGACGTGATCCGCAAGACCTATTTCTACAAGCATGCGCAGTCGCGCGAGTTCCACGTCGACCTGTCGCTGCCCGAAAAGGCCTGGTACGCCACGGCGGACAACCTGTTCGAGCTCGCGCACGACCGTTGCGACCGCCTGGGCGCGGCGAGCCCGCTCTACGAGCCGCCGACGCGCATGCCCGAGCTCGTGCGCGCGAGCGATAAGATCCTGCACCATACGTTCGATGCGGGCGAGGGCGTGCTGATTCCGGCGGAGATTCTCGAGCACGCCAAGCGCGGCTGCCGCAACTTCGTGATCCTGCAGCCGTTCGGGTGTCTGCCCAACCATGTCGTGGGGCGCGGGCTCATCCATGCGCTCAAGGAGCAGTATCCCACGGCGCAGTTCCTGCCGCTCGACTACGATCCCGACGTGAGCTTCGCCAACGTGGAGAACCGTCTTCAGATGCTCATCATGAACGCCAAGGCGCAGGGGTGCGGTGAGGCGCATGGCGAGACCGCGTAAGGACGCCGATGCGCCCGATGCACGCACCCGTATCATCGAGGCGTTTTGGGAGCTCATCGAGAACAACAGCATCTTCGAGCTGTCGGTTGGCGAGGTGACCCGCGCCGCCCAGTGCAATCGCGGAACGTTTTACTACTATTTTCACGATTTCGATGAACTCGTCGCCATCGCCATAGCCCAGCTGCTGCAGGATAACGAGCTCATCACCGATGCCCTCTGGCATTTTTCGAGCGAGGGCGACCTTTCGGCGTTCGACCAGCGCGACGTCCGCTGCCTGCTGCGGCGCATCGTCATCACCATGAGGGCGGGTGCCGCCGAGCAGGTCGTGCAGGGCATCCATACGATCATCATCGACCGCGTGAGAGAGATCGTCCACCCCGACGGAGAAGAGCTCAAGGCAGATTCGAGCTTTGCGGTGGGCTTTCTGGTCTCGGGCATCATGGGCTTTGTGATGGCGGTCGGCTTTGCCCGGGAGGGCGGCGAGGAGATAGACCTCGAGCAGCCGGGGGACAGCGCGTGCGCGTACCTGAGGGCGGTCGCCATGCAGACGGTGGAAACGGTCGCGCAAGTCGAGGGCGTCGATACATCCGAGCTGCTCGAACGCGTCTCCAAGGAGGCCGATGCCTATCGCGCATCGCGTGCGACGAGTCCCGACGTGGTGAAAGACGCCTAGGGTTTCTCTTGCGGGGCGCCTGTCGCGCATCGCGCGGTGAGTCCCGCGATGCGGTCATAACTTGCATTCATGTGAGCCGGGTTTATAGATATTCCTCCAGCTGTTAACATAGACAACCTGTGGGTAAAGAGACAAAAGCGCCGCCGACGGGCGGGCGTTTTGATTTCGATGAACTCATGTAAGGAAACGAGCATGTTAGATAGATTTACCGATCGAGCGCGCAAGGTCATGTCGATGGCCAAACAGGAGGCGCTCGATCTGCATACCAACAAGGTGGGTACCGAGCATCTGCTTCTGGCGCTTGCCAAGGAGGATGAGGGCATTGCCGCCGAGGCGCTGCGTTCGCTCGACATCTCCTACGATGACATCATGGATACTCTCAAAGAGGTCCAGACCACGGTTCCCGAGCCCAGTGAGGAGACCGAGGCGGCCAAGCTCGCCTTTACGCCGCTCGTCATTAGTGTGATGGAGCGCTCCTTCCGCGTGGCGCGTGAGAACAACCAGACCTACGTGTCGACCGAGCACTTGCTGATCGGCATCGTCGAAGAGGGCAACGGCATGGCCATGGACATCCTCATGCGCCTGGGTGTGTCGTCCGCCTCCATCAAAAAGGCTATCGAGAAACTCACCGCCAAGGACCAGGACAAGAAGCGTCCGCTCGCCGGCGCCGGTGCCGGTCGTCCCGGTGCGGGCCTGCCGTTCTTTAGCGGCTCGGATGCCTCTCAGCAAAAGGGGAGTGGCACCGATACGCTTAAGCAGTTCGCGACCAACCTCACGCAGAAGGCGCGCGACGGCGAGCTCGACCCTGTAATCGGTCGCGAAAAGGAAGTCCAGCGTATGATGGAAATTCTTTCGCGCCGCACCAAGAACAACCCGCTCATTCTGGGCGACCCCGGCGTGGGCAAGACGGCCATCGTCGAGGGCCTGGCTCAGCAGATTGCAGCCGGCAACGTGCCCGAGAACCTCATGAACCAGAATATTTGGACGCTCGACCTGCCGGGCCTCGTGGCGGGTGCCAAGTATCGCGGCGAGTTTGAGGAGCGCCTCAAGAACGTGATCCAGGAGGCCACCGAAGCCGACGACGTCATCCTGTTTATCGACGAGATGCACACCATCATCGGTGCCGGTTCTGCCGAGGGCTCCATCGACGCGAGCTCCATGCTCAAGCCCGTGCTCGTGCGCGGTGCCTTCCAGATTATCGGCGCCACCACGGCCGAGGAATTCCGCAAGTACCTCACCAAGGACCCGGCCTTCGAGCGTCGCTTCCAGACCATCGATGTCGAGGAGCCGAGCGTCGAGGACACGGTCAAGATCCTGACCGCGCTCAAGCCGCGCTACGAGGAGCACCACCATGTGCGCTATACGCAGGGTGCTATCGAGGCCGCCGCGAACCTTTCCAACCGCTACATCCAGGATCGCTTCCTGCCCGATAAGGCCATCGACCTCATCGACGAGGCTGGCGCCCGCGCTCGCATCGCCGCGAATCGCGCGCCCGAGCCGGTGCGTGAGGCCGAGCATCGTGTGGAGGAGCTTAAGGCCGCCGCGCAGGAGGCCACCGAGAGCGACGACATGAACAAGGCCGCCGAGATCACCGAGCAGCAGAAGGCCGCCGAGATTGAGCTCGCCGAGGCCAAGGCCGCCTGGACCGCCGAGCTCGACGCCAGCCCGCTCACCATCGATGTCTCCCAGATCGCCGACATCGTGTCCGTGACTTCGGGCGTGCCGGTGTCTTCGCTTACCGAGAGCGAGAGCCGTCGCCTGCTGCAGGCCGAAAGCGTGCTCAAGACGCGCATCATCGGTCAGGATGAGGCCGTCGAGGCCGTTGCCAAGGCCGTGCGCCGCAGCCGCTCGCCGCTCAAGGACCCGCGTCGCCCCGGCGGCAGCTTTATCTTCCTGGGCCCCACCGGCACGGGCAAAACCGAGCTCGCCAAGACGCTCGCCGAGTATCTCTTTGGCAGCAAGGACGCGCTCATCAGCTTCGATATGTCGGAGTTTGGCAGTGAGTTCGAGGTCTCCAAGCTCATCGGTAGCCCCCCGGGCTACGTTGGCCACGACGAGGGCGGTCAGCTCACCAAGGCCGTTCGTCGTCACCCGTACTCGGTCGTGCTGTTCGACGAGATCGAGAAGGCGCACCCCGACATCTTCAATATCCTGCTGCAGGTGTTGGAGGAGGGCCGTCTGACCGATAGCCAGGGCAAGACGGTCGACTTCCGCAATACGGTGATCATCATGACGTCAAACGTGGGCGCCCGCGAGATCGCGCAGGATGCGAGCGTTGGCTTTGGCACCACCGGCGAGCAGGGCCTCACGTCGAGTGAGATCCGCGGCCGCGCGATGGGCGAGCTCAAGCGCCTGTTCCGCCCCGAGTTGCTCAACCGTATCGACGACATTGTGGTGTTCCAGAAGCTCTCGGGCGAGAATCTTACCAAGATCGCGCACCTGCTGGTGGACGACCTGCGTCAGCGTTTGATTGCCAACGGCATGAACATCAAGCTCACCGATGCGGCCTATGACAAGATCGTGGCCGAGGGCACCGACCTCACCAACGGTGCGCGTCCGCTGCGCCGTGCCATCCAAAAGCTCATCGAGGACCCGCTGTCCGAGGAGCTGCTGGCCGGCGAGTGGGGCGAGGGCGATACCGTCCTGTGCGACGTGGCCGACGGCAAGTTCGTCTTTAGCCATGGCACAGGCGAGATTCCAGCGCCGCGTCCGGCAGGTGCGCTCGGGGGCGATACCGCTCCGGCAGCGCCGCACACCGGAAACGCCGCGCCTGTGAGCAGTGGCGTGAGCTCGGGCCCCGGCGGCATGATGCAAGCCGGTTCCGGCGCGCTGTAGGGCGTGGCGACAATTTGATCTGTGCAATCGAGGCGTTCCGGCAAGGGCGCCTCGATTTGTAGAGCTGCGGTAACTGTGACCGTTACGCTATGCGGTCCACCGTTAGCCGATGATGCGAGAGCGCTCGGCGTTTTCGACTGGTTTATGCAAACGAAGTCTGGGAATATACAAGGCGCATGTCTTACTGTCTAACCAGTTGCGCCAAGGAGGCACCATGGACTACAAGATTACCGGCTACGAGCCCGCCCAGCTGTTCCATTTCTTTGAGGAGGTCAGCGCGATCCCCCGTGGGTCTGGCAACGAGAAGGGCATCAGCGATTTCCTGGTTGCGTTTGCCAAGGAGCGCGGTCTCGATGTGTATCAGGACGAGGTCTACAACGTCATCATTCGCAAGCCCGCATCTGCCGGCGCCGAGAATGCCCCGACCGTAATGCTGCAGGGTCACATCGACATGGTGTGTGACAAGCTGGGTTCCGTCGAGCACGACTTTACGACCGACGGTATCGACTTGGTCGTCAAGGACGGTGTCCTCACCGCTAACGGCACCACTCTGGGCGCCGACAATGGTATCGCCGTCGCGCTTATGCTTACCGTGCTCAACGACGATTCGATTGCCCATCCGGCCCTCGAGTGCGTGTTCACCACCGACGAGGAGACTGGCCTGGTCGGCGCCGAGACGCTCGACAAGTCCCAGATTAGCGCCCGCACCATGATTAACCTTGACTCCGAGGAAGAGGGCGTTGCCACCGTCAGCTGTGCCGGCGGTGTCGTCGTTACCTACACCTGCCCGATCGCGCGCGAGCACAAGACCGGTAGCACCCTCACGCTCGACATCTCCGGCCTGCTGGGCGGCCACTCCGGCAGCGATATCAATCTGGAGCGCGGCAACGGCAACCTCATCATGGCCCGCATCATCGACCGCCTGATGGTCGCCGGCGAGCCCGCCATCGTCAGCTTTAACGGCGGCACCAAGGACAACGCCATCAACCGTGAGTGCAAGGCTGTTCTGGTCTACGCCGACCATGCTGCCGCCGAGGCGGCGGCCCAGATCGCAAGGGGCATCATCGCCGACGTCACTGCCGAGCTCGAGGTCTTCGACCCCGGCTTTACCTGCACCGTCGAGATTGCCGACGACGCCGAGGTCGAGGCCATGGACCAGAAGTCCGCGCTTGCCCTCATCCGCGCCCTGCGTCTTGCCCCTAACGGCGTGATTCGCCGCAACGTCGCCACCGACGGCTCCGTCGAGGTTTCCTCCAACATCGGTGTGGTTGCCACTTCTGACGACGAGGTCAAGATCATGCTGTCCCCGCGCTCCTCGATCACCTCGCTGCAGAACGAGTTCAAGGACCGTCTGCAGACGCTGGCCGATGTCCTGGGCTTCGACGCCAAGTTTGAGTTTGAGTATCCCGGCTGGAGCTATGCCGAGCATTCGCCGGTCCGCGAAGTCTTTGTCGAGAGCTATCGAGAGCTCTTTGGCTCCGAGCTGCGCATCGAGTCCATTCACGCCGGCCTTGAGTGCGGCCTGTTTGCCGAGGCCCTGCACGGCCTGGATGCCATCGCCGTGGGCCCGACGCTCTCCGATGTCCACACCCCGGACGAGAGCATGGAGCTCGCTTCTGCCGAGCGCTTCTACGAGCTGCTCATCGACGTGCTCAAGCGCCTTGCCGCGTAAAGGTTGCGCTAGCAGCAGTCCGAGCCACGTGCTAGCGGATTGCAAATGACATTACGAGAGGGGACATCCGAGCTTTTGCGACGGGTGCCCCCTCCTTTCTTTTAAGAAATGGGAAATTGCGAACGTCTAGCCCATATCCGCCTTGATGAGGTCGAGGGTGCGCTTGCAGTTTTCGCGGACGGGGCCGAGCATATGCTCGCGTAGGTCCGCCATGCCGGGCAGGTCGGCGTATTCGTCCATGACCTCTTCCATGCAAATGGGTACCTCGTAGGCGAGGTCCATCATGGTCGCAAAGCAAAACTTCTCGGATAGCCCGGCATCGGTGAGTGCCGCCTCCAGCGCGGGGTCGCCCATACCGTGGTATCGGCGGATAGCGCCTGGACCGATGCGTCCCACACGGTTTTCGCCGCCAACGCTCATGGCGAGGCGCGCCCGGCGGCGCATGCGCTCATACGCCAAACCCGACGCGACATCGTACATTCGAGCCATCATGGCTGCGCCGTCGTTTCCAAGGAGCAGGGAATAGTTTTTCGCGTGCGCATCCGGTGCGCCGATAATGGCGTTGAAGAACAGTATCTGCGTAAACAGATACAGGTTAAGTTGATGGTGGCTCGTATTTACGAGGAGCTCTTGAATGTCGCGGGTGGTCGGGCCGCCGTCTGCTGTGTACTTTTGGGCGGGCATCACCCCAAGTGCCTGACAGAGGTCTTCTTGATGTAGGCGCCTGATCATTCCGTCTTCGACTTTCACGCGGTCATAGCGCTCAACAATGAGGGCAGGTTCGTCCTCAAACATACGATATTCGACGTTTGCCGTTGCGATACCGGCGCGCTGGGCGCTTTTCATGCAGACAAACTCATTGAGAGCCTCGAGTTTAAATCCGATAACGCCATTTTTGAAAATATGCGTTGTGGGCGAGGAGCCCATGCATTCGCACCAGCGGCCGTTTATGAACGCGAGCGCGAACTTGCCCTGGTTGCCTCCAAGTGACCAACTTTCATCTAGACCCATCCACGATGCATCGCGGTCATCTCTGATCGACTTGAGACGGAGAGCAATTTCGTGGTCGTCTATAGGGCGGTAGTCGCCAGCGCGATGCAGGACGGCGTCGGAATCTTCTTCGGCACAAAACTGCACTCCGCCCGGACAGTCGAGTCCGATATGGCTGAGCAACGCAACGGGATTGTTGGGCCTAACGTTGAATTCGGCGGCAATCGCTTTTCGTTGGTCCTCGCTGTCGGGTAGAAGGCCAAACAAGTACGGATTCATGACCTGTTGGCCGTATGTGCGATTTGATACGGGTATGTTGGTCGATAGGGTTGGCCCGTCATAGTCATGATCGTAGGTAAAGCTGATAAGACCGTTCTCATCTTGCGTGAGCGTTCCCGCAGGTACGCCGCAAATAATGGTCCGAAGTGATGTTCTGGCCATTGGCTATTTCCCTTCGGGCTTGGTTTGGTTAGATGCGTTTGCGGCAATCGAGACTCCGAGATTGGACATGGCGAAATCGGCGAAGGCCCTGTCGTAGAGCTCGGACGTAAAGGGGACATCTGCGAGAGCCGGAACGGCTGCGCTGCGACGGTTGCGATGGTGAAAACGTTGAGCGTGATGGCGCCTGGGGGTACTACGAGGTTGCAAATCAGCATGCGGGGCGTCGACTGGTTGCTCGTTTTTCGATTCGTCGATATCCCCTTGAGCGGCGAGTGCCAGTCCAAGAGCACCGAAAACTGCCAGCAGCTTGTCGAGCCGAATGCCCGTGGCATCTCCCAGCTCGAGCGATGCGAGCAGGCGCTCCGAAACACCGGCTTTTTTAGCGAGGACGGCACGGGTGATCCCTTGCGCCTCGCGTGCCTGACGCACGTAGATGCCAGCTTGGCGCGGTGTGGTGATGGGAAGGATATCCACGGCGATCTCCTAACGTGCAGACTTTTGCATATCAGTATGACATGCAAAAGTCTGCATGAAAAGGCCTCATGCAAAACTCTGCATGAGGCCTCATCCGGACGTTTAGTTTTGAAGGGTGTTTTACAGCGCCAAAATCCCCAGATGCTCCAGCAAAATCTTGAGGCCGATGAGGACGAGCACGACGCCACCCACGATGGTGGCGGGATTTTCGTAGCGCGCGCCAAAGGTGTGGCCGATCGCTACGCCGGCAACGGAGAAGACAAAGGTCGTGATGCCAATGAGCGACACGGCGGGAACGATATCGACCGAGAGCGCGGCAAACGAGATGCCCACGGCAAGCGCGTCAATCGAGGTGGCGATGGCAAGGATTAGATATTCGCCCAGGTCGATCTTTTCGGCATCCTTGCCGTCGCCTTCGTTCTCGTCCTCAGTAAAGGCTTCCCACAGCATCTTGCCGCCGATAAAGGCGAGCAGGATAAAGGCGATCCAGTGGTCGATGGGGCTGATGATGCCCATGAACTGGCTACCAAGAGCCCACCCAATTACGGGCATGCCGGCCTGGAAACCGCCAAAGAACAGGCCGAGTATCACGGCGACCTTAAGGTTGATCCTTTTCATGCCAAGGCCCTTGCAGATGGATACGGCAAAAGCGTCCATAGAAAGGCCGATAGCGAGCAACACAAGCTCTGCGAGTCCCATAGTCTGGCTCCCTCTCTGCGGGCGGGCCCGCGTGTACCTCTTGGGGGAGTAACAAAAAAGACCCGTGGCGTACGCGTTGCGCGCACAGCCACGAGTCTCGTTCATTAAGGCAAGCCAGGCCGCATCGGCCAGTGTGTTGACTTGCCGCGCCACCGGAGGCGAACCCGATCACGCGACTACTCCCTCATTTATACGAATCCCGATGCTACCACATGAATAGCTGATTTGGGTTGGGCTCTCAGCTGTGTTCGCTCATTCTGTAAGCATCGGATTTCGCAAGCGCCGCAGGGACAAACCGTGAGAAACTATTTAGCGTTTATGGAGCGTATACGATGGGAGCGATGCCTTGGATAAGAACGAGCTGCAAAAGCGTATGGAACAGGCCATTCGTCTGACGGCACCTGGCCAGCCGATCCGCACCGCCCTCGACATGATCATTGCCGGTCACCTGGGCGCCCTTATCTGCGTCGGCGACACCGAAAACGTGCTCGCTGCCGGTAACGACGGCTTCCCGCTCAACATTTCGTTTACCTCGAACCGCCTGTTCGAGCTTTCCAAGATGGACGGCGCCATCGTTATCGACGGCGACCTCACCCAGATCCTGCGCGCCAACTTCCACCTCAATCCCGACCCCTCGCTCGCCACGAGTGAGACGGGCATGCGTCACCGTACTGCCGCTCGCATGTCGGTGCTCACCGATGCCATCGTGATCTCGGTTTCGGCTCGTCGTGCCGTCGTCAACGTGTACGTCCACGGTAAGAGCTACGAGATCCAGCCTGTCACCACCATCATGAGCTCGGTCAATCAGCTCGTCGCCACGCTCCAGACCACCCGTCAGTCGCTCGATCGCTCCCTGCTGCGCCTGACGGCACTCGAGCTGGACGACTACGTCACGCTCGCCGACATCACCGGCATCTTCTCGAGCTTCGAGATCATGCAGCAGGCAAAGACCGAGCTTAAGGATTGTATTGTCAAGCTGGGTAATCAGGGCAAGCTCGTGCAGATGCAGCTCGAGCAGCTCGCGGGCTCCAGCATGGATACCGAATACGACTTGATGATCCGCGACTACGCAAGCGATTCCTCTGAGGCCAACGCCGAGAAGATCCGCGCCGAGCTCGCTCGCATGACACCTAAGGACCTGTCCGACCCACAGCATGTGGCGGCGGTTCTGGGCTATGACGACCTGGACGAGGACTCCGTCATGACGCCGCTGGGCCTGCGCACGCTTTCGCGCGTGTCCGTCGTGCGCGACGGCGTGGCCGAGAAGATCGTCGACGAGTACGGCTCGCTGCAGGAGCTCATGGACGACATTAGCGAGGATCCGGAGCGCCTGGGCGACTTTGGCGTCAACAACCCTGCCATTCTTGCGGACTCGCTGTACCGCATGAAGGGCACCAAACAGGGGAACGCATAATGGCGCCCGTATGCGCCGTGGTCGTTGCCGGCGGCAGCGGTCAGCGCTTTGGAAATCCCGGCGGCAAGCAGCTCGTTAACGTGGCGGGCCGTCCGCTTATGAGCTGGTCCATCCGCGCGTTCGACCGGAGCGACAAGGTCGGCCACATCGTGGTGGTGTGTCCTGCCGAGCGCCGTGCCGAGATGCGCCGCCTGGCCATCGACCCGTTTGACTATGACACGCCCATCAGCTTTGCCGATGCCGGCGCGACCCGCCAGGATTCCACCCGTGCCGGCGTGCATGCGGTGCCGGCGGGCTTTGAATACGTCGCCATTCACGATGGCGCTCGTCCGCTCATCACGACCGAGGCCATCGATCATGCGATCGACGTGCTTGTGGGCGACCGCTCGCTCGACGGTGTCGTGTGCGGTCAACCCGCGATCGACACACTCAAGATCGTCGACGGCGATAACATCGTCGAGACGCCGCCGCGTGAGCTTTATTGGGCTGCGCAGACGCCGCAGATCTTTAGCGTCGATGCTATGAAGCGCGCCCACGCTGCAGCCATTGCCGAGGGCTTTATCGGCACCGATGATTCGTCGCTGGTCGAGCGCATGGGTGGGCGCGTCCGCTGCGTCCAGAGCCCGCGCGATAACCTTAAGGTGACGGTGCCCGAGGACTTGCGTCCCGTAACCGCGATTCTGCTTGGCCGTATGGCCGAGGGAGAGGACCTTCCCCATGTTCAGTAACCTGCGCATTGGCCATGGCTACGACGTTCACCGTCTGGTGGAGGGGCGTCGATGTATCATCGGCGGTGTCGACATTCCCTACGAGCGCGGCCTGCTGGGCCACTCGGATGCCGATGTGCTCGCGCACGCCTTGGCCGACGCCATTCTGGGCGCCTGCCGTGGGGGAGACATTGGCAAGCTATTCCCCGATACCGACCCCGCCTATGAGGGTGCCGATTCGATGGTGCTGCTCGCTCGCGTGATGGACTACGCGCGCGAGCTGGGCTTCGAGTTTGTCGATGCCGATTGCACCATTGCCTGCCAGCAGCCTAAGATCACCCCGCACCGCGATGCCATGCGTGCCAACCTTGCCCATGCCCTGGGCGTTGACGTCGAAAACGTGGGCGTCGCCGCCACTACGACCGAAAAGCTCGGTTGGGAAGGCCAGGGCGAGGGAATCGGCGCCTGGGCCGTCTGCCTGCTACAGAAAACCGTTAAGGAGTAACGAATGCGTATCTACAACAGCGCTACCCATAAAAAGGAAGAGTTCCAGCCCATCGAGTCCGGCAAGGTCCGCATGTACGTGTGCGGCCCCACGGTCTACGACAACATCCACATCGGCAATGCCCGCACGTTCATCAGCTTTGACGTGATTCGTCGCTGGCTCATCGCGAGCGGCTACGAGGTCACGTTCGCCCAGAACCTCACCGATGTCGATGACAAGATCATCAAGCGCGCCAACGAGCAGGGCCGCACTGCCGCCGAGGTCGCGACGGAGTTCTCGGACAAGTTCATCGGCGTCATGCGCGCCGCCAACGTGCTCGATCCCGATGTGCGCCCCCGCGCCACCAAGGAGATCGGCCCCATGATCGCCATGATCAAGACGCTTATCGAGCAGGGCCACGCTTACGCAGCCGATAACGGCGATGTGTACTTTGCCGTGCGCAGCGATTCCAACTATGGTCAGGTCTCGGGCCGCAACATCGACGACCTTATGGTTGGCGCGCGCATCGAGGAGAACGAGGACAAGAACGACCCGCTCGACTTTGCCCTGTGGAAGGCCGCCAAGCCCGGCGAGCCCAGCTGGCCGAGCCCCTGGGGCGAGGGCCGTCCCGGTTGGCACACCGAGTGCGCCGCCATGGTGCATCGCTACCTGGGTACTCCGATCGACATCCACGGCGGCGGCTCCGATCTTGCCTTCCCGCATCACGAGAACGAGTGCGCTCAGGCCACCTGCGCCTGGCACCAGGGCTTCTCCAACACCTGGATGCACACGGGCATGCTGCTGGTCGACGGCGAGAAGATGTCCAAGTCGCTTGGTAACTTCTTTACGCTGGCCGAGGTCCTCGAGCAGCACTCCGCTGCCGCCCTGCGCCTGCTGATGCTGCAGACGAGCTATCGCTCACCGCTCGACTTTTCTTGGGAGCGCCTGGAGGGTGCCGAGAACTCGCTCACGCGTATCGCCGGTACGGTCGAGAACCTGCGCTGGGCTGCGAACCACGCGACGGCCGATGCCGATGCGGCTGCCGCCGAGGCGTTTGCCGCCAAGGCCGCCGAGGCCCGCGCCACCTTTAAGGAGTGCATGGACGACGACTTTAACACCGCTGGTGCCATGGGTGCTGTCTTTGGCTTTGTCACCGAGTGCAACCAGTACCTGGAGCAGGCGGGCGACGCTGCCGACAAGACCGCCGCGCTTGCCGCCGCCGACACGCTGGCCGAGCTGCTCGATACGTTTGGCGTCGAGCTTCCCGAGCCCAAGGTCGAGCTGCCGCTGGGTCTGCTGGGCGTTGCCGCCGGTCTGGTCGCCTACACGGGCGACGACGTGGACGAGGCCGCTGCCAAGATTCTCGAGGCCCGCGCCGAGGCCCGTGCCGCCAAGAACTGGGATCTGGCTGACGCCATCCGCGACCAGCTCAAGGACCTGGGCCTCACCATTGAGGATACCGCCGCCGGCACCCGTATCAAATCTCTCTAATCCCCGCGGGTTTCCCAAGCACCCGACCTTGCCGTTCAAACCGTCGCTCGCGTACTCAAGTACGCGCCGCTCCTCTTTCACGGCAATCTCGGGCACTTGGAAAACCCGTACCGACCGCTTGAGCTATTCGTCTTAAGCGGTCGCTTCTTTTGTCCTGTTTGAAAAGTATTTAAAGGAGGCCGCTTTATGGCCGACAATCGCAAGCGTGCACCTCGTGGCGGCAAGCAGGCCGCTTCTGGCTCGCGTCCGATTCGCCGCAGCGACCGCGCTGCCGCTCCCAAGGGCCAGCGCGAGCGCTCCCAAGGCCAGGCTGCGCGTCCGCAGCGAGATCGCAACCGCGACGCTGTCCAGGCTCCCAAGGGCGAGTTTATCGAAGGCCGCCGTGCTGCCGCCGAGGCGCTGCGTACCGGCTTTCCCGTCAAGTGCGCGCTCATCGCCGAGGGCGGCGAGCGCGATGCCGCCCTGTCTCGTCTGGTCGATGACCTTAACGCCGCGGGCGTCCGCATTAAGTATGTGCCGCGCGCGCAGCTCGATGCGCTGTCGAGCCATGGCGCTCACCAGGGCATTGCGCTCGAGGTGGGCAACTTCCCCTATGCCGATGTCGCCGATATCCTCGACCGCGCGGGCGACGGTCCGGCGCTCGTCATCGTGCTCGACCATGTGACCGACGACGGCAACTTTGGCGCCATCGTGCGCTCCGCCGAGGTTGTGGGCGCGGCCGGCGTCGTCATCGCCAACAAGCGTGCCGCCGGCGTGACCGTGGGCAGCTACAAGACCTCAGCCGGCGCCGTCATGCATCTGCCTATCGCGCAGGTTCCAAATATCGCCCGTGCACTCGACGACCTCAAGGCCGCCGGCTTTTGGGTGGGCGGCGCCTCCGAGCACGCCGAAGGCAGTTGCTGGGACGCCCCCTTCGAGGGCCGCGTTGCGCTCGTCATGGGTTCCGAGGGCGACGGCATCTCGCATCTTGTGCTCGAGAAATGCGACTTTTTGACTAAGCTTCCCCAGCGCGGAATGACCGAGAGTCTCAACGTTGCCCAGGCGACCACCGCGCTGTGCTTTGAGTGGCTGCGCCGCAATGCCGGCGAGCTCATGGGGGAGGAGTAGCGCATGTCCAAGAAGAACCGCGCCAAGTCCAAGGCCAAGCGCTTTGGCGAGGGCTCGGCCAAGCCGATTGTTTCGGCCGCGACCTATGGCGTGGGCGGCAATGCGTTTGCGCAGGCCATCGCCGATCCGGTCTCGACGGTGCACTCCAATAAGCCCGAGCTGCTGGTGGTCGACGGTTACAACGTGATTCACTGCACGCCGCGCTACGAAAAGCTCGTCTACGACCATTCCGACGATCCGTATTCCAGCGACGTCCACGATATGGCGCGAACTGCACTCATCAACGACGTCGCCGCGTTTGCCCAGGGCCGCTACGAGGCCGTGATCGTGTTTGACGGCGCGGGCAACATCTCCAGCGAGCGCCCCAACCTGCCGGCCCGCGGCGTGCGCATCGAGTTTTCGCCGACGGGCGTCTCTGCCGATACCGTGGTACAGAAGCTCTGCATCGAGGCACGCGAGGAAGGCCGTGCGTGCTCTGTGGTGTCGAGCGACGGCACGATCCAGGCCGTCGTCATGGGCAAGGGCGTTACGCGCATCTCGAGCCGTATGCTGGTGGACGAGATCAAACAGATCGATAACGACGTTCACGAGGCAGAGGAAGCTCCGCAGATCAAGATGACCTTGGGCAGCCGCCTGAGCCCCGAGGCGCTGGCCAAGCTCAAGGCCCTGCGCGGGAGGTAGGGGAGTTGGCGGGGCAATGCTGCCTCGCTAACTCCATTCAGCGATGTCGATCATTCTTTCGAGGCGCCACGTTAGCGCCTCTTTTAGATAAGGCAGTCTCGCTGCTAGGGCATCGTTTTTAGACAGAATCTCGATTGCCTCGTCGACAAAACCTTCGAGTTTGTCCCCGTCAAACCAGTTCATATCCTCAACAAGCAACATTTGTTTCGCGGGACTTGAATGGAACTGCGCGCTGGCAAAACTGTGCTCTCCTGCCCTAAGCTCATCTAGAGATATGTTGCACCAGAGCGATGAGCCCGAATCGAAGATGGGGGCTGGTCTGCAGACTAGTGAGTTGACGTTTCGCACGAGGCCGAAGTTGCGCCAATGACGATCGTAGTTGGCGATGATGTCGTCACACACGATCATGTGGTCAAGGGCATCCTTGACGCCTGTCACCCCGAGTTCCTCGCAGTTTGCTACGTATCGCTCGTAGTCAGTTAGCCGTTCATCTGCGTTTGCGTGCTGGTTTACATAGAACGCAGGGACATACTCTTCTTCATCAGTTAAGAAGACATCGCATATGCTCAGGGCGGAAGTGCCCGTGTTAGCGTCGGATTATTTTAGCCAAATATAGTCGGCCGAGATTGACCAATCCC
>CALGZY010000044.1 GCA_937934355.1 uncultured Collinsella sp.
CGACACGCATAAAAAGCCTCCCATTTCTCGTGTCCAAGAAATGGGAGGCAGTTCATCCAGCACGCCCAGGGCTTTTTTCTGATTGGATTATAACACCTGGCTAGCACAACGGTAATGCAACGGTCTCCAAAACCGCTTACCGGGGTTCGATTCCCCGGCCAGGTGCCATCGGGGCGTGGTATGATGCGGTTGCTTGATGGTTCCGCCCTGGGGTTTGGAACCATCTTTTTTATGCGATGACTTCGGTTGACCCATCTTTAAGAATCAGGATTGTTTGGGCAAACCCGAACGGCCCTTTTGCCGAAAGATAGGTCATTGAGCTCGAGATTTGGCTTCTGACGTCCTCGTCTGTCATCTTGCTGAACCGATTGTCTAGTTTGATTACCAATCAGATCGACACTGCGCCAAAACCTTCGTTGCCCATGTAGGCTCCCTCCCTGGGACGCGAGGGGCCTCCCCCCCTCTTCGGGGAAGATGGTCGCGCCGAGCTAACGGGGACACAGGCATGAAAAAGCCCCGCTCAGGGCGGGGCTGTAGAGTCTTGGGCGTGTGTCGTGCCGAGCTTACGAATCTGTTCCGGCAGGTGGGAGAAGCGAGAGGTCGAACCCGGCGACGAAATCGCTCGGAAGGCGCGAGATGAACCTCTTGCGACCCTCCTCGTCGAGATATTTGAGGTGGTCGTAGATTCCCGCACCGGGACGGTCGTCGATGACGAGGCCTCCCTCGAACCGCCTGTCTGTATCGTAAAAGTCCCAGAGCGTCAGAGTCTTCTTATCCTCAGCCATCTCTCCACCTCGTTTCGTCTGTAGAGCTCGTCGAGGGCCCACATCTCGAATGTTTGATTACCAGTCAGATCGACACTGCGCCAAAACTTGCACCCGTCTAAGCCCTTAACTGACTTGGTTTGATTACCAGTCAGATCGACACTGCGCCAAAACCACTGGCACGGGGTATACGGGGTCCGTAAGTTTGATTACCAGTCAGATCGACACTGCGCCAAAACCATTTGGTAGCACGCCGGGGCTGCATTGCAGTTTGATTACCAGTCAGATCGACACTGCGCCAAAACGCCGTATAAGATCAGTGATCCTGGTGTTCAGTTTGATTACCAGTCAGATCGACACTGCGCCAAAACGGTGGACCCCGACAACCTTTGCGACATCCGTTTGATTACCAGTCAGATCGACACTGCGCCAAAACACCGTGCTTGCCAGATCTGCGACGTCTTCGGTTTGATTACCAGTCAGATCGACACTGCGCCAAAACGGCAACTAACCCCATGTGGCAGTTGCGCGGGGTTTGATTACCAGTCAGATCGACACTGCGCCAAAACAACCCGTCGTCCGGTACCGTGAAGCCCCAGGTTTGATTACCAGTCAGATCGACACTGCGCCAAAACCATGCGGTGTGTCGAGCAGATGCGCGGTGGTTTGATTACCAGTCAGATCGACACTGCGCCAAAACCGGCGTGCTGGGCGGTAACATCCTGGGTAGGTTTGATTACCAGTCAGATCGACACTGCGCCAAAACTCCGACGTCAATGAGGACGGCTCGGCTGCGTTTGATTACCAGTCAGATCGACACTGCGCCAAAACCGCGCGACTGCTTGCGACGCTTGGCAATGTGTTTGATTACCAGTCAGATCGACACTGCGCCAAAACACGCGCGCGTATGGATGAGCGCTAGCACTTGTTTGATTACCAGTCAGATCGACACTGCGCCAAAACAAGGAAGCCGCGAGGAGCGGGCGTTCGAGCGTTTGATTACCAGTCAGATCGACACTGCGCCAAAACAGCAAGGACGATGGCAGCGAGCTTGGAAGGTTTGATTACCAGTCAGATCGACACTGCGCCAAAACCTGAATGTGCGGATGCCACTCGCCCGTCTGTTTGATTACCAGTCAGATCGACACTGCGCCAAAACGAGACCGGTGCCATCAAGACGCTCAAGCCCGTTTGATTACCAGTCAGATCGACACTGCGCCAAAACTGTATGGCCATGAGCCGGCATGTGATATTGTTTGATTACCAGTCAGATCGACACTGCGCCAAAACAGCACATGCTATCTGAGGCTGTAAACGAAAGTTTGATTACCAGTCAGATCGACACTGCGCCAAAACCCTTGGGTATGTGTGGGTTGCAGGTGACCCGTTTGATTACCAGTCAGATCGACACTGCGCCAAAACCATTGGCCCAAAATCCCCACTGCAAAGGACGTTCAAATCTGACCGGTGAAGCTTCCTAGCTCTCAATAAAGTGCAGGTCAATGCATCTTTTACTTTCATGTTCATACGAATTACTGTCAAGCTTGTTCTCCAGAAGCAAAACTCTCGATTTCTGGAAAAACACCTGGTCAAGAAACATTCTAAAGTCATTTTCTGACAAAAAAGTCTTGAGGTTCACGAACACGAGAACCCTCTTGTCGCCAGAGTCAAGAGCTAGGGAAAGGAAATTCAACTGGTTATCAAGGAACGACTTGCTCTCCTGATAGCTTACTCCGAATCCCATGAACTTGAGGTATCGCCTGAAATCCCACTCCTGTCCAAAGCTGAAGTCCGCATTTAATCCCATCCCAAGGGCAGCAAGCTGGGAGGCCATAGCACTTTGGAGCCCCTCGACAGCCCTACGCAGATCCTCGTCTTCCAGATACTCTCGCTCAATCCGTTTGAGCACCGAGCCCATAAAACCACGCTCGTCCCATGGCAATTGAAGCGGATTGTCAATCACGAGAAGAGCATCCCTGGGCTTAAGCTCCTCATCCCCCTCCCAGACGGAATAGGGCTCATCGGCATACCTCCCCTCCCCTGACACGAGCGAGCGTACGAGTCGCACGAACAGGGCCTGGTTCTCGACTTCCAACGTTGTGCAATTCCCAGGCTCAAACTCAAGCGGCCTATCAAGCCCAGCGAAGACGAGCCTCATAGGACCAGCAGCTCCTCCATCGTGTCAACTTCATCGTACGCCGCACGATTACCCGTGATGTACCCCATCGTCGTGAACTGGGCCTCCGTGACCTTGAGCACTTGGACAAGGCCCGCCGGCGGCCTGTTCTTCCGAAGCCGTGCAACGGCATGGCCCGCTGCCCCATCGTTGACCACAAGCTTTGCGTAGACAGACTCTTGAAGCGGAAGATAGCCGTCCTTGAGCAGGAACTTCCTGAACAGCCGATAATTCTTGCGGTCTTTAGCCGTCTCGACAGGCAGATCAAAGAAGCAGATGAGCCTCATGTACCGGGACCTCCCCTCGCCGCTCATACGACGTCAAACGGCTCGATAGCATCAACGGACAGGCGCTTGGACAGCGCGTCTAGGCAGTCCTTGACATACAGGGAGATCACAGACGCAACTCTGTATGCCCCTCCCCTATACGGGATGGCTTGGTTGAGCATGTCCACGAGCAGGAGCTTGTCCTCCTTGGTAAAGTCGCCCTCGACATTGTCGAAAACAATGCGGTCGACGATGGGTCGAAACGGCTCCATCAGGTCGCAGCTCAAGTTGAACTGGTTGAACTCGTTATGGTGGCAGATGCCCTCCTGCGTGAGATAGCCCCTCGAGACGACCTCGCGATTGACGGACGAGAGCAGCAACGCATACCCATAGTTGAGCGCGGCGTTGATTGGCGTGTCGTCGTCTCACGAGAAGTCGGGACCAAAGAGTGAGCGGAAGTAAACGTGAGCAGCATGGGCCTCGCGATTCGTGCTGTCGGCCGAGCGCACCTCAGCAGTCATCTTCTCAAGCCGCTCTGCCGCCTCCTCGCGAGCCCTCGTCCCAAGCACTCTCGACTGGTGGAGGATCTTGTCTTTGATGACCCTCTGCCAGACCTGTTTCTTTACCACTGGCCCCCACTCAAGCTGCTCCTTGATGCGAGCGCTCGTGTTGTGAGCACCATAGAGTGGCAGATACTGGCCCACGGGATCGTGCCGCTCGTCGGAGACAACCAGGGAAACCTTGGCCTTCGCGAGCTCGGACAGCAGGTAGGCACTGATATAGACCTGGTTGGTATGGAGCACGAGCGTCTGGAACTCGGAGAGGTGCACCTTGGCCGTGTCGTCCTCCTTGCGAACGACCATGTAGCCGCCCTTGTAGGAGAGCTTGCACGGGCTCTCGATGACGATGCTCCTAAAGCCCGACACGGATCCTCCTCTCGAACATGCCCGTCACGGACTGATCGATGATGTAGAAGTCGGTCTTGGGGTCGTTGAGGAGCTTGGAATAGTTGGGCTGCAAGTAACCAGCAAACTTCGATCCTCCAACAGCCGTCAGATCAGCCATTCCAACCGTACCGTTAACAAGAAGCAAGACGCGCAGAATTGTTTCGAGTGCCTCAAATTCCTCAAGCTCGGCTATCTTAGGAATTAAATCATTCAATGAAATCTGGCTATAGAGGCGAGACTCTCGGATCTCCGATTCAGCACTCAAATGGAGCAGAATGCTATCAATATCTGCGTATTCTTTAATTCCGCTATACGAGAGGCCCTTCCTCTGAAGCACTCGTCGTTCCAAAGCAGCTTCTTCAAGAATTGAAAATGCGATTTCGCGATTGTTGGCCATCGCCTTCTTTCCTGTAATGAAGAACCTCTCTCCATTCAGCTCAATCAGCTGTTTCTTGAGAATCCTAGGTCTCACAACGCGCACGAACTCGAGGCCGGCATCATCCGCCAGCCCGCTCGCATACTCGGCAAGCGCCTCGGGACGAGAGCCAACCCGCTCCGCAAGCCACACGGGGACTTCGGCAAACTGAAAGCACGGCTTACCCTTCTTCTTCGCCTCGTAGATGAAGAAGTACGCAAACTGCTGGCTTGAGAAGCCGCCAAACTGCTTGGGGTCGAGCCCCTGCTTAACCGGAAGCGCAAGCTTGGGGCCCATCTTCGGGTTACGAGGAGAGTAAATCGTCGCGTTCCAGAACGCGCCCGTGTCCTCCTGGGGCATGCGCGAGATGTAGCACTGGCGATAGTTGAGGGCACGACGCATGCCCTCGAGCTCGGCCTCGGCGTCCCACGTGTCATGAAACACCTCGCCTGTCTCCTTGTCGAAGCCAGACGTCCCAAAGCTGTTGACCACAAATCCCGCCGATCCCGGCATGTGATGCGTATGGTTGAACTGCTTGGCCTGAGAGCTCACGTAATTCTTGATCACGTGCGTATAGCCAATGGGGTTGTCGTAGATTCCCGGGTGCCTCATCTGGATGAACAGGCCAATCCTACAGGCCAGATAGGCATCATGCGCGTGATGGAAGTCGTTTGCCTCGCGGCATTTCACAAAGCCAGCGGCCTCACGCAGGTTGTGGGACATGCTCGCCTTCACGGGAACAATCTTCGTCCCCTCGCCGGCATAGCGGGCCTCGAGAAGCGACTGCGCGAGCTTGACCATCTGGGAGGTCTCCACGAGCTGGCGCGCAACGAAGCCCTTCATGGCTCCCTCGGTTATGTGCGAGCGCGTGAGGTTCTTAAACTTCTTGTCACCGATGAGATGCGCATCATGCAGGTCGCGCCACTCGGAGCTCATCTTGCGACGAATGCTCTCATCAAGCAGGAGCTCGTCGGTCTTGCGCTGGTTCTCCTCGCGGTAGACAAGTGCCTTGTTCTCGAGGCTGTCGTCCTTGATGTAGGCACGCGGAATAATGTGGTCAACCTCGTAGAGGCCGGCGTTGGAGAGCTGGTTAATATCAATGGGGCGTCCCGAGTACAGGCACCTGCCGCGTTGCATGAAGTAGAGCGTGAGGCGCTCATCAAGATCGTTAGGCGAAGTTGCCTTGAGCTCCTCCCAAACCTTCGGATCCTCCTTCTTGAACGCCTCGAGGGCTTCCTTCAGCTGGTCATAGCGACGCTTCGTGCGCTTGTTCTTGTTCTTCTCGTCCTCGTCGCGCGTGACCTCGATGAAGACGTTCGCCGGGGCATGGCCAGCAATGCCCGCAATCTCGTCCACGATGCGGATGGCCTGGTTGAGGCTTCTGCGAATGGCGGGCGAGCCGGGAAGGTCGTTGACGCCCAGCTCGCTGCCCTCTTTGGCGTAGTAGGCCCTGTTCGCAGCATCAACAGCCTTCTGGAAGCCCAGGTCCTCGTCACGAAGGGCCTCCATCATCACCATCGTCTCTCCGTTACGACGCGTCGAGTTGGGGTTGCCCTCGCGCAGGACGTCCATGATGGAGACGCGGCGCCCGTTCTGCGCCTCGACCTTGATGCCACAGAGGAACTTCTTGGAGAGCCTGCCCCAGCCGGTGAGACGCTTCTTGCAGATGGCCTTGATCTGCGCGACGTCGAGAAGGCCACTGCCGGTAGCACCAAACTCGTCCTCGAGCTTCTCCTTGAGAATCGCGCGATCCTCAAAGAGCGTGTTCCACAGGATGATGGTCTCGATATCCTTGTAGAGCTTGGAACCAGGCTCGACCTCCGCACCCGGGAAGATGTCCTTGGTGAAGAGGATGTACGAGGCAAGCTTGGACTCGAGTGCGCTCTCGCCCTGGCCACCTCTGACATGGGGGTGCGTTGCCTCGCCCTGCTGGACGAGCCAATCCCCAATGTTCTTATAGGTCACGCGGCGCTTCCTGTGGAACAGGTCGGTGATGATGCCTTCACGTTGAGCGGCGTCAAGCCGATGCCAGTCGTCTCCGTCTTCGCTCCAACGCACACCGTTGAGCTCGTTGAGCACGCAGAACTCCTCGTAGAGCAGTGAGCACTTGGGCAGGGTCTTCTCCCCTGCCAGATAGGTGCAGTCGCCCGTCATGCGCATGATGAACTTCTCGGCGCTCTTGTTCTTGTCGATGACCTGGTCCCAGTTCCACGGCGTGACGACGGCGTCTTCCATGCCAGGCTTGCGCTCGGACCACTGGAAGCGGTTCTTGCCGTGAGCGTCCTTGGGAGCGTTCTTGGCCGTGAGCGGCCCCACGTAGTACGGAATGCGGAAGGAGACGAGGCTCTCGATCTTTGCGGCGTCGCGCTTGAGGAACGGGTAGAAACGCCCCTGGTTCTCGAGAATGGCCTTGAGCTCCTCGAGATGGAGCTGGTAGTAGATGGCGCCGTTGTCGCTCGTCTTGAGCCTACGGAGGAAGCGCTGCTGGCCAAAGCGCTCCATCATGTCGACGTAGCGCTCGTCACCCTCGGCGCCCGTGCCCTTGAAGCGCTTCTCGACTTCCTTCTTGAGGTCGTCATAGCCAAGCTTGTGCAGGTTGTAGGCGGTGTAGCCCTTGGCCTTGTCGTAGCTGTAGTCCTTTGACGGATCGTCTGGATCAAGCTCGTGGTAGGTGGGGCCACGGAAGAACTCCTCGAACTGGTCCTTGTCGAGGTAATCTCGGAAGAGCTTCTTGAGCGTCTCGAGGTCACGGTCGTACTGCTCGTACTTCTTGATCATGTTCGCGGAGATGCTCTCGCCAGGAGCGTAGGAGAGCAGACCCTGGAGCACGTATGCGGAGTAGACGCCGCAGAGCGCCTCGAGCAGAGTGGCGCAGTCGTCTGGGCAAGCCTCCTTCAGGGCATCAAGGTCTTCCTCGGAGCCGAGGGAGACCTTGGTCTTCTCGCAGGCGAAGTCGCCGAAGACATCCCTGAACTCAGCCGCGAGGCCGACCATGGCGTTCGCGAGGGCCTTCGACGCCTTCTTGGGATCGAGCTCGTCTGGGGCTGGAATCGTCACGAGAGGCTGAATCTGCTGGGCAAGCGAGGAGCGGTTGAGCTCCTCCTCGTTGACCAGCAGCTTTGCAAGCTGGGAGCTCTTGTCGGCGGGCACGTTCTCCATTCCTCGCGAGACGCACCAATCCTTGAGCGCAGCGTAGAACGCCTTGGCCGCTGCCGTGGGGTTGGCGTCCTTGGACTTGAGGTTCTTCTCCTCTTGGCGAAGGAAGTTGCCACGATGCTTCACGATATTGTGAATCGCAAGGTAGACGAGTCGCAGGTCGGCCTTTTCGTCCGTCTCCATCAGCCACTTGCGCAGGTGATAGATGGTGGGAAAGCGCTTGTAGTAGTCGTCAACCGTGAAGTCGGTGCCGTTGAAGATGGGGTCGCCTTCCACGAGTCGCGACATGTTGAGCCGCGTGAAGAACTCGGGGTCAACCTGATCCATCTCGGCTTTGAAGAGACCTTGCAGAAGATCGAGGCGCCAGCGACGGCGGACGTAGCGGCGGCGCTGCCCACGGTGGACGCGCGCCTCCGAGGCGGGCTGCGCGCTGTCGAAGAGCCTGCTGCCCCAGGTGGGCTGCTTCTTGAAGTGAAGGAGCTTGCCGTTCTCGTCGACCACGGACCAGCCCACGGAGCCCGTGCCCATGTCAAGGCCGATGCTATAACGTCCGTCGAAGTTTCTGAGATTCATGATGGCACGTCCCATCGGTCGTGGTACATTCTGGATGTCTTCCGATTACCAGTCGGATCGACACTGCGAGTCAAAATACGGCTTTGCCAAAAATGCCTTCGGGCGCCACGTAGGTGGCAATTTGACTTCGCTGGGAGCCTCCTTCGGGAGGCTCCGTTGTTTTTAGGATAGCCGTTGTGGGCTCCCCTCTCGATTTCATCCTCTTGCCTCCCGCGAACGGTTGCGGGGTTGTCGCGAGGTGAGATGTGCTAGGTCTCCCGAGCGCTGGTGTCATGCGCTGGTGTCATGCGCTGGCGTCAAGCGCTCTGGCGTCGTGCGCTCTGGCGTCATTGCAGGTGCGATTCTGCACGCTCAGACGGCACGCAGCGTGCAAAAACGCCACGCGAATGGCAGCAGCGCGCGGAACCGCCACGCGAATGGCAGCGGCACGGTCAAAACCGCCGCACGAATGGCGCGAGACGCGCTGATACGACACGCGTCGCAACAAAAAGGGGCCCGGCAGGCGCGCAACCTGCCGGGCCTCGATCTTGTTGGGTTAT